>NZ_FMYV01000007.1 GCF_900102615.1 Geotoga petraea
TCATTCAATAACGTCCTCCCCTTTCTTCATAACCGTCATACGATTTTCTGCATCAAAAAAATCTTTCAATATCGTTTTGTTTTTTAATGCTTCTTCTTTTTCTCCATCTAACACCACTTTCCCATTTTCTATTCCTATTATCCTTTTCGCCATGTTTAATATACTGAATCTATGCGATATTATTATTACTGTTTTATCTTTTGTATATTTTTTTATGTTTTTTATCACTTCTTCTTCTCTTATTTTATCCACTCCTTCAAGTGGTTCGTCCAATATCACTACTTCTGGATCTGATATCATCATTCTTGCAAGAGCTACTCTTACCCTTTGACCTCCAGATAAGTTTTTCCCGTTTTGTCCTACTGTTTTCTCATTTATAAATTTTTCTACTCCTGTTATATGAAGTATATTGTTCAATTTTTCTTCTGATATTTCTCTTCCCATCGTTATGTTTTCTTTTATACTCCTATTGAATATATGACTATTTTGACTTAATACACCTATCTTTTCATATATATTTTTTATTTCATTTGTTGGCTTATCATTTATTAACGTTTCTCCTTTTTCAGGCGTTTCATTTCCTGTTATTAGTTTTATAAATGTGGTTTTGCCTTCTCCACTTTTTCCTATTATTGCTACTTTTTCTCCTTTTTTTATTGTTATATTTACTTTGTTGAATATTTCTTTTTCTCCATATGAAAAATCTAAATCTTTTATTTTTATTTCTTTTATCTCTCCTATATCATATCTCTTCTCTACTTTTTCTTCTGTTTCAATTATTTCTTTCATTTTATTAATAGAAGGAGCATAATAATTTCTGTTTTTAAATAAAAAATTCATAAATGGTTCTATATTCTCACTAATAATATTAATATAAGTAAGAGTGAAAAATATATTTCCAATAGTTATCCCACTATTTAGTAGATTCGATGTATAAAACCATAAAAATATAAAAGTATAATATAAAAATGATAATAACCGAAACGGAAAATGGAAATTCTTAAGTTCTTGTGTCCAAATATTTTTAAACCCAAAATAAAGTTCTTTTGACTTTTCCTTAAAAAAAGACTCTTCTTGATTTATTACATCTGATTCTTTTATAACCTCTCTCCCTTCTAAAGAATCATTCACATAACTCACTAACTGCCTTGAATCTTCCATAAGTTTACTATATTCTTCAAAACCTGGAATTTTACCTTTATGTTTTTTCATTGAAGGTCTTAAAAAAACATAAATATACAAAGAAAAGTATATTATTGAAATTATTGCAGCGCCTAAATTTACAAACCCCAAAATAATTATGGCTATTATAGCAACAAAAATAGAAAGCATACTATTTACAGTATCTATATTAAGCACTTCAGAAGCTTTTTTTATGTCGAATGATATCACTTCTGAAAAATAAGAACTTCCATTTTCAATTATTTCCTTTATATCGTTTAAATATATTTTTTTATATAATTTTTCTTTATAAAATTTTTCTATCTTGTAAGTGATTAGAGATGAAAAATAATTAAAAATATAATTTAAAGAAAGGCTAATGGCATATAATATTGCAAAAAGAATTATTAATTTCACCGCAATTGTTTCTTGTGACATAGCAATAAAGTTTTTATATACAAAAGGAATATAAAGATTTATCCCAAGTATTATTAAAGCCCCAAAAGTTATGAATAACAAAAAAAACCTTTCTTTTATTTCAATATTTTTTATTATCCATAAGATCATATTCACTTCTTTTTTAGTTTTATTAAAAAATTCATTTTTCATTTTATTCCCCCATCCAATAATCATAATCTTTAAAACAATAATTTTACATATTCATCTAAATAATATTTTTGTGGAATACAAACTTTTTTATTTTTAATATTTCTTATATAATCACATCCTTGAAGACAAATAGGTAATACTTTACAATTCAAACATTCATCATCTATATCAATATTTTTATTAAAATTATTTCTCCCACTATAAGTTTCAATAATTCCATTTTTATTTATTTGCCCTATAATATTATTTTTTTCAAAATCTACACCCGTACAAATTATTTGCTCTCTATTTGGTAAAATGAAATATGAGTTTTTCATTCCTGATGTACACGAATTATATTTATTTTCATAAAACCATTCCTTTGTAGAAAACCCTAATTTTTTCACGTACTTATAAAGGTTTATAATTTTTTTTATAATTTTACTTGAATTCTCATTTAATCCAGGATTTTCCCCTGGATTATTATGAATTGGATTTAAACTTACAAAAATATTATTTTTAAACTCTGATAAATAAAATAAAAAGTCTAAATCATTTTCACTCATTTGTGAGTAAATGTTTATCCTTAAATTAACAAATACATTATCTTTATATTTTTTTAAAATATAAATTAGATTATTGAGTATTTGATTAAAAGTATCTATATTTTTATTATTTTTTAAAAACCTTCTTTTGTTGTGTGAACTTTTATTTCCATCTAAAGTTATTTGAAAATTTCTAACTTTTAAATCTCTTATTAATTTATCAGAAATTTTTTCACTTAACAAATATCCATTTGTAATAATTGATGATATAAATCTTTTCTTAGGATATTTTTTTATTAAATAAGAATTTAACTTTTCAATATTTTTAAAATTCATCAACGGCTCTCCACCAAACCAAGATAAATTTATATTATTCTTACTATTAATTTTTCTTTCAATAAATTTAATTATATAATTAATATTTTCACTAGACAAATTACTTTCTTTAATATGATTCTGATAACAATATACACATTTAAAATTACAATCTAATGTTGAAAAAATTGTTAGATTTAAAGTATTTTCATTTAATATTCTTTTTTTCATAAAGTTAATTATAATCTCTTCTTCATTAACTTCATCATTTATTACAAAGTTATTATCAAATAAAATTTTATTTATTTCTGGAAATTTACTAATTCCTTTTAACCCTAATAATATTTTTTCATGTTCATCTTTTTTATAAGAAATTATTGATTTGTATAAAATATTACACAGAATATAATTATCTTTGTTCATTTTAGTAATTACGTTATATTTTGATACTTTCATTTATAAGCTCCTTTTTAAAAAAGCTTATCATATTTTAAAATATGATAAGCATAAATTAATTTAACAACCAAAACAATTACCATTTTTTGGAGAAGGGGATATAGATCCTGATAAAGTTGTAGGTTTTGAAATTATTTTGATTTTTGTATCTTTTTTCATTTTTTCACCTCCTTTTTTATAGTATTTTAGAATATTTTAAAATTCTAAAAAATTTTATTATTAACTTTATTTACGATGAATAATTTAATAATCATTCTGTATTTAAATACCTTAGTGTAGTTGGCGTTATATTAGCTTATTTAAAAGAAGAGATAATAAATTATCTCTTCTTTTTTAACCGGCTTTTTAATATATTATGACTCCTGATACTTTTTAGCATGAATCTATAAATTGTTTGTTGATGATTTATTTTCTATTTTAGTAAAAAAGTGGGCGCTTTATACTTTTTGTCTAATCTTTTTGGGATAGCCTGCTATATAACTTTTTCAGGCAGCATTTTTTTTAATATTTAATATTAATGAATTAAGCATTTTATATACGGAAAGTAAAACAAAACCCGTTCCCATAATTATGAGAGATGTAATTACGCCAAAATATTTTTCTATTACTCCCGCAAAAGGTTTTGAAACAGCTGTTGATGAATCAATTAATAAAGAAAACAGAGCATATTTTTCTTTTATTTCTTCCACGGAATATTTTATATACAATTCAATCGCTAAAACAGTCATAGTATACGATGAAAAAATACCTGAAATAAATAAAATAAAATTGAGTAATATGTATCCAGGTTTAAATATTACGGATAAAATTATTAATCCACTAAAAAGAATAGCAATTGATGTTGTACTGTTTTTATGTTTTTTAAAAAAAGGAATATTTATAGCCAATGAACCTAATACACTTCCCATTGACATACTGGTCATTATCATTCCGTAACTTGCACTGCTCTGATTTAAAAAGTATATTATATAAGAAAGAGTTAAAAGAGATGTAGTACCTCCAAGAAAAGTAATAAATACACTTCCTATAAAAATATAATTATTTTCAAATTTAAATTTTATTTTTTTAATTTTTGAATGTTTTGATTTTTTCATTTTTAAATCTTTGCTTATGAACAAAATTAAAATTCCGGCAATAATATAAGTAATAAAATCTGTTATATAAACAAAATTAACGTTTGTTTTTTCTAATATTATTCCTGCAGTAACCGGACCTACAACAGTAACAGCTGTATTGAATGTTCTGGATAAAGACTGCCTTCGGTGGATGTTATCGTCATTACAGATAACTTTTAAAAACTCAGCCCTGTATATTTCCAAAAAGAAAAAAACTGTTGAAAATACTATATAAAAAATGAGTAAAAGAGGAATAGAATTAATCCAGATTAAATTCAGCATAATTACACCAAGTATCATTTCAAATGTAGAAAAATATTTACGGTAACTCACACCAAAATTAAATTTACCAACAAAAGGAGTTAATACAACCTTTGGTAGTACGGTAAAAAAAGGAAATAAAGATGCAGTCAGTAAATTATTAGAAATTGAAAAAATATAAATTGTTAAAGCAGTTGCAGTTAAACTTGAACCGAAAGAAGATATAATATCCGAAATTAATAGTATTTTAAAGTCCTTTTCGTACATATCCTGTGTAGTATTCATCATAAATCTCCTTTAAATTTTTGCGGGTTTGTAATTAATTCTTTCATAAAATTAAATTATTAGCTGACTTTCTATTATTTTTTTATACTCTGGAGTATTTTCTTTTAACTCTTCGTGTGTTCCTTTTCCAATTATTTGTCCATCTTTTAATACTATTACTTCATCTGCTTTTTTTATTGTGGACAATCTATGAGAAATTATTAATAAAGTCAATTTTTCTTTTTTTATATTTTCAAATATCTCTTCTTCTGTTTGCGAATCTACTCCAGATGTCGCTTCATCTAATATCAATATTTTTGGGTTTCTTATTAATGCTCTTGCTATTGAAACCCTTTGTTTTTGCCCGTCAGACAATTTATTCCCTCTTTCTCCTAATTCAGTTTCATATCCATTTTCTAATTTGTCAATAAATTTATCTATTTTAGCTTTTTTTATCGCTTCTTCAAATTGCTCATCATTAAAATCTTCTCCTAAGGTTATATTGTCTTTTAAAGTCATATTAAATATATAATCATTTTGTTTTACTATGATCACATTTTTTCTCAATCCTTCTAAATCATATTCTTTTAAATTGGTATTATTTATTGTTATTTTCCCTTTTTGAGGTTCATAAAATCTTGTAACCAAATTCACAAGTGATGACTTTCCTGCCCCACTTGTCCCTACAATCGCTACTTTTTCATTACTTTTTATGTTAATATCTATTCCATTTAAAACAGGAACATCTTTATACTTGAAATGAATATTTTCATATTTAATGTCATAGGAGTTCTCAATTATTTTTTTACCTTCACCTTTGTCTTCTTCTGGTAAGTCATGAATTTCAAAAATTCTTTCTGAGACTTGACCTGCTCTCTGCATTTGTATATAAAAATTACTTAGATTTCGAATAGGAGTAAATATCCATCCCAAATAAGCATAAAAACCCATTAAAGTTCCTAATGTTGTGCTACCTGTTAGTATTAAATATCCCCCATATCCTAATACTAATACTGGTGTTAGCTCATAAACAAAAGACATGAAGTCTTCTGCTCCTTGGTTTAACATACTCAGTTTGTTTTGTGTTTTTGCCCATCCTTCTGATTTGTTACTAAATTTATTTGAAAAAAAATATTTCTTTACAAAAACTTTTTATTGAGTTAAGCCCTTCTACTTTTTCTCTAAACTCTTCTGTCAATTCACTAAAGGCTTTTCTTTCAGAATGAGAACTTTTTTGTAGACTTTTGTCAAATGCTCTTAAAGAAAAATAATAAAATGGGATCATGGCAAAAGTTATTAAAGCAAGCTTCCAATTTAAAAATAATAACACACCCGATACAAAAATTAATTGAATTATATTATAAAGTATTACTGAAATCCCTGTTCCTAAAAAAAATGATATTTCAAGAGTATCTGATAAAACTCTTGACATAAAATCTCCAACTTTATTTTGTGAATAGTCTTTTAATGGCATTTTTTGAATTTTTTTAAACATATATATTTGTTCATCTCTCGCCGAAAAATTTGTTGCTCTATAATAACCATAATTTACAAAAAATGATATTACTCTTTCTAAAAAAACAACTCCTATAAATATGAATATAAATGGTAGAATTTTTGAGAAATTGTTTTTCCCAATTATTTCATCTATCAAATATTTAATTAAAAATGGACTAAGTACTGAAACAATCAATAAAAATGGGGAAAGTATAATCGGTAATTTTTGATATTTTATATACTTTTTAGAATAACTCAAGAGTTTTCTTATATTAGAATCCTTTTTATCTTTATTCATTTTTATTTCTTGCCTCCAATTATTTTTTCATTGTATTCTAAGAGTAAATTTTTGTTTGGTTTTATAAACAAACAAAGGTAGTTTTTATGAAAAATAAACTATAGCCCTTATCTTTCGCCCAGCAAATTGTTAATATCTTTCAATCGAACAAAAATTTCTCCGTCTTCTTCTTTTTGAAAAATCCTTTTACTATGGTTATTATGAATTTTTTCTGTTAATGTTTCCAGATATTTCTTCATAAAGATTCCCCCCTTAATATTCAATTAAATATTACTCCTTTCCATATG
This sequence comes from Geotoga petraea, assembly GCF_900102615.1. Taxonomy (NCBI): domain Bacteria; kingdom Thermotogati; phylum Thermotogota; class Thermotogae; order Petrotogales; family Petrotogaceae; genus Geotoga; species Geotoga petraea. The sequence goes on from NZ_FMYV01000007.1 coordinate 6,788, forward strand.
ATTTTCAATTCTCTTTTCAAACTCTAAAAACACTATTAATAGCTACTTTTTAAAAATAGTTATTTCAAAAAAATTTTTAAAAGTAAAAATATTTCTCATTTGTTAACGAGCATAATCATCATAAATAATGTGTTAGAATAAAATTATGGATATAAATATTCATGGTAGTAAATTTTTGTATAGTTTTATAAAAATAAGTAACTTTTAAGATAAAAATAAATGAAGGTGGTTTTTATGAATTTAAAGGTAAGTAATTTACTAAAGGTAATTTCATATGGTAGGTATTCAAAGCCTTTTATAAACTATCTCATAGAAAAAGACAACAGAGAAGATTTTGTTTATTATTATAAATCCCTAATAAATATGTGGAATTCTGAATTTGAGAAAAATCTATTTATTTTAGAGCTTGTTATAAACAACACAAAAAACAAAGCCCTTAAAACCCTTTCTGTTTCTTCTATTTTGGGAAATCATGTTTATTTAAAAAATAATGAGTATATAAAAAAATACTATAATTATTTAATAGATAACTTTGAGAATACCCCTAATTATTTAAGAGGGAGTATTTCAACCAAACTTATGAGTATAAAATTTTCAACCCACGACAAACACTACAAAAAAATAAGGCTATGGAGCAAGATGTATGAAAAAGATTTCGCGAACAAACCTTTTAAGATGTTTGCCCAAGCTAGAAAAAAAGTAAAAGAAGGTAAAAAACAAGAAGCTTTTAGTTACTACCAAGATGCCTATGAATTGGCAAAAAAATATCCACATCCAACCGCCATATCAGTCGCTTTAAACGATTCAACTTGGCATATGAGAGAGCACGATTTTAAACTAGCAAAAAAACAGTGTAAAAAACTAGAATACTATGATGGTTATTACATAGAAGGGTTCAATTTTTTAGACGAAGATTTTGACACGATATGTCACATAAAAAGAAAAGAAAATGACGTTGACTTTTTAGAGTACAACTATCTTTACCAATTTTCCAAAAATATAGTAAAACAATATTCTAATTTTTATGAAAAACTAGATAACTCACTATATGAAAACACAAAAAGTCTCAGAAGTTATCTGGAAAAACATTATAAGAAGGTTGAATCGAGAGAAAATTTCAAGTCATATCAACAATATCTTCGAATAATGAGAGAAAAAGATATGAACATAAAGGGAAAACCGCTACAAAGGTTGTTAAAGAATTTGAGTGTTGAATTCGATGCAAACCAACCAGACGTAATCAACTACGAAATTTTGAAAGAAAAGATCTATGAAGATTTCAACAAACTAAAAGAAAAATTCGCTAATTTGAGTATTATAGAAAAGAAAAAATCTGTTCTCTCAACATACATGTCTCATGTGGAAATACCAGATTTTATAAAACTGAAAAAGATTTTTGATTTAATATATGAAGACGAAAAAGTGCTAAAATATTTTGAAGCATATAACAAAAGAAAAAAATTCTTTATAGACATGTTCAAACCCATTTGTTTTATTGAAGGAAGAAAAGAGCTTATAAACAGTGCATTTAAAGAAATGGCGAAAAAAGAAAAAATAAACAACTTTTTTGATTTGTATTTAACCCTGGATAAAAAACAACAAGAACTAATGAACATATTCATAAGAAACTATTCAAGATACAACATAAATTTCAGGTTTTCACTTAAAGAATATTTCCCGGATTTATTCTACACAGATAATTCTGTTGAATGGAAAAAAATCATTAAAGATTTTTGTGTAACCAATGGTTTATTCTTCAGAACTGCTTACATAGCTTTTTGGTGTTTTAATAAAGTGGAAAGAAAGAATTTTTTAAAAATACTCTAACACTAAAAAGAACGGGCTTTCGCCCGTTCTTGTATTATGTTATCTTCCCATTAAATATTTGTCTATTCCTCTTGCTGCATTATGCCCATCTGCTATACCGTGAATAATATCTGGGCCATGAACAATATCTCCACCAGAAAACAACCAAGGAGCTCCTTTGACCTGGCCCTGATCATTTATTTCAAGCTGGCCTCTTCTTGTTATGTTTATCTTTTCTTTTAAATCATCAGAAAGGTAAACGTAGTCTGGAGCTTGTCCTATGGACTGAACAACTAAATCTGCTTCGACTTCAATCTTTTCATTTTCATCGTATTTAGGGTTGAACCTTCCCTCTTCATCAAAAATAGACAGTACTTTTTTGAATCTAACAGATTTTAACTCTCCGTCTTCTACGATTATTTCTTCAGGACCATAACCAGGATGGAAAATAACTCCTTCTTCTCCACCTTCTTCTTTTTCGTCTATGTCAGCTGGCATTTGATCTAAAGACATTTCAAGAGCCAAAACATGAACTTCTGATTTGCCATATTCAATATTTTGAAGCCTAACCATTGATCTGGCAACGTCCATTGCAACGTTACCTCCACCTATTACCACAAGTTTTTCAGGAATAAATGGTTTTTCTCCTTCGCCTCTAACATAGTCTTTCATTTCTTCAAGAATATCCATTGCTGGAATAACTTTTTCGTGTTCCGCACCTGGAAGTGGTATCATTTTACCTTTTGTGAATCCAGTTGATGCGAAAACAACATCAAAGTTTTTCTGTAACTCTTCCAAGCTGATATCTTTTCCAACTTTTGTGTTATTTTTGAATTCAACACCAAGTGATTTAATATAATTCAAATCTTGTTCAAAGGCATCATCAGGAAGTCTGTATGATGGACCACCGTAATTCAACACACCACCCATTCTGCTTTTTTCTTCATAAATTGTAATCTCGTAACCCATTAACGATAGATAATAAGCCGCTGATAAACCCGCAGGACCTCCACCGATAATAGCCACTTTTTTATTTGCGTGTTTGATTATTTCTGGTTCTAATATCTCTTTGTAGTTTTCTTGTGGCACGTTATCAACTATATATCTTTTCAACCATCTAATTGAAACTGCTTCTCCTCTTTCTCCAATAGTACAAACAGTTTCACATTTATGAGTACACATTCTACCACAAACCGCTGGAAGAGGATTTGTTCTGTACAAGTCTTCCAACCCTTTATTTAAGTCATCATTGTAAATATCTCTTATATAATCTGGTATATCCATATGAGCAGGACATGTTTTTGTACAAATGCCACAATCAACACATCTTGCAGCTTCTTGTTTTGCCTGCTCAGTTGAAAAACCTTTTACTATTTCGATGAAAGAATCTTTTCTTTCTTCTGCTGGTAAAAGTTCCATTTCAACTCTTTCAAGATCAAGCAAATCAGAAACTTCGTCTCTCTTATAACCTTCTGGAAATTCAACTTCGTGAATTCCACCTTCTCTTGGAACAAAAAAGAAATGATTTGGGTCTGGGTCTATATGAATATATTCTTTTGTCATTCCAAGTGAGTTTGTTGTACAAATATCAACACACAAACCGCAGAAAGAACATCTCCCATAATCTATAACAGGCCTTTCTGGTTTTGAGCCCTCTTCATCTGGTAATTCTGAAAACTCTGTCATTACTATAGCATCAGTAGGACAAACCCTTGAACAAGTCCCACAACCTATACATTTATCCCAGTCATTAGTATGAAAACCTCTGTATCTATCCGCTGCTTCTCTTGGTTTATCGAATATATCTGAAAGTTCTATTGTAACAGGTTTTTTAGTCAAGTATTTCCATGCTCTGGCTGGGGAGAAAAAACTTTTCTTTGCCATTATATATCACCTCTGATTATCTATCAATTTCAGGAGCACAAACTCCCATTGTGTCTAACCAAATTGCTGCGTCTTCTATCCTGTGACCCGGTAAGTATTTTTCAACACCCAGTAATCCTTGAGGATAAGAAGCACCTCTAACTGCTATTCTGTATGGCTTGTCTCCACCATCTGAAACCATGTAATAACCATATTCCCCTCTTGTACATTCAATATGGCTATAAACTTGACCTGCTGGAACTTTCCATCTTAAAGCGCTACCTCTAGAAATTCTTGCCCTAACTTCTCCTTCAGGCATTTTATCTATAACCTGTCTTAAAATTCTTATACTTTGAAGTATTTCTTGGTATTTTATGCTTAACCTTGTGTAAGCATCTGAATAAGTAGCTGTCGGAACATCGAATTCAACTTGGTCATACCTTGCGTATGGGTCAACTTTTCTTATATCATAAGGTTTCCCTGTTGCTGACCTCATTCCTATTCCAGTTACCCCCAGTTCCCAAACTACTTCTTCAGGAAGCATAATTTCGTCTTTAGTTCTTTTTTGGATCATTGGGTTTTTAAGGATAAGATCTTCATATTCAGGCATTCTTTTTTCCAAATAATCTAAATATTCTATTATTTTGTTTTCTATGCCTTCAGGAAGATCTTTTCTTACCCCACCAGGAACAATGTACATGTGATATACTCTCGCTCCTGTTATCTCTTCAAAAATGTCGAGGATCAAATCCCTATCAGCCATCGCCCAGTTTGGACCTGTGTAAAGCCCGGTAGGGCCACCGATTCCACCAAGAGACATTAAATGATTTGAAATTCTCGCCAGTTCAAGAATAAGCATCCTTATCCAGTGTGCTCTTTCAGGAATTTCTATATTTCCAAGAGCTTCTATTCCCATTGCATAAACCATTTCGTTTATATCCGGTTCGGGAACACAAATTCTTGGTATCAAAGCAAGATTGTTCATCCACAATCTTCTTTCCATCAATTTTTCAAAACCTCTGTGAAGCATTCCTGGCAAAGGCCTTGTTTTTATTATTTTATCTCCTTCAACATACATGTGAACAGAGAAGTTTCCGTGCATACCAGGGTGGTTTGGCCCTAAATATAATTTTAATTCTTTAGCCATTTGTTTCACCTTCTCCTGTTTTAAAGTCTACTTTGTATTCTCTGTCAGGATATTTTCTTTTTGAGTATTCAAGTGGGTCAAAATCTTTTTTCATTGGAGGCATATCATCCCACAATTCCAAGAAAAGAGGCTTTTCGGATACTTTGTTTCCTTCAAATTTAACACCAAAAAATTCGTGAACATCCCTTTCATAGAATTTTGCACCTGGGTAAAGATGTGTGATAGTCTCAAATTTTGGTTCTTCTCTATCTATCTTTGTCCTAACAATCAAAGTAACTGCGTTTTCCCAGTTCATAAATGTATATGCCAATTCGTATTTATTTTCTTTTATCCAGTCTATACATGTGATTAGAGTCATCTGCCTCCAACCTTCGTTTTTTATAAAACTCAAGACAGCCTGAAAATCTTTTTTATTAATTTCTATGGCAATTTGATTTTTTATAGGAGTTTCTGTTTTAATAAGTTCAAACTTGTTTTTCAAACTTTCAATTATATTTTCTATATTATTCGTGGAATTCATCTTTTACTCGCACCTCCTTAAGAGAGAGGATTTGATTTGGTTTGTAATAATCTTCATAATGATTTTGATACTTTTTCCATCCATTTGCCTCTCCTGATTTAATCATGTCCATGAGTTTTTTAAACCCATTCATAATAGCTTCCGGCCTGGGCATACAACCCGCTATGTAAAGATCAACTGGTATGTAAAAATCCAATTTATTGATTGTTGCATAAGAATCATAATAAATTCCACCGTTTAAAGTACAAGAACCAAATCCAACCACATATTTAGGATCCATCATTTGTTCATAAGTATATATAACCCTTCTAAGAGTTTTTACCGAAAGATAACCTGTTATGAGCAAAACATCTGCCTGTCTTGGAGTAGCCATAGGACCCATACCTATTCTTTCCATATCAAAACGCGAAGTCATGGTTGGTGGTAATTCAACAGCTCCACAGCCAGTACAGTAATGGAGCATCCATACAGACTTACTTCTCATAATATTTTTTATTTTATCCCAGAGATTAAATGAATCGTTTAAATCTCCATCGTTAATATTCAATTCGTTAAAATCATCGTTCATAGCCATATTTTCACCCCCAAACCGGTAAAGATAACAATAGCGGTTTGAATTAATGCAAGTATTAAAGGTACTTTGTAATAATTGAAAACAACTTGATCTACTTTGAATCTTCCGAGTACTGCTGAAATGATTGTGGCAAAAAGATACACTGCTGCGTATTTTATGATGTAAGCCACAATTCCTCCGCCGCCTAAGAAAAGGTTAACAAATAATCCAACTTCTATAAACACAGCATACTCGTGTTGTAACATGAGCATAGCAATATGTTTTCCACCATATTCAACAAGCGGACCAGAAGCTATTTCTGCAGGTGCGATAGGAGTGTCATATGGTTTTTCTGCAAGCATACCCATTAAAGATATAAACCCTGCTATAGCTCCCAACGGCATTCTAAATAGATGCCAGTCTAAAAATCCCCCTGTTTGCATTTCCGCTAAAGCAGAAATTGAAGAAGTTTCGTAAACATGGATCATTCCAAAAACAACAATCATAAAAGGAACTTCATAAGCAAGCATTTGTGTCAATGCTCTCATAACTCCTATTGAAGCCCAAGGATTTCCAGAACCAACAGCACTCATTGCCATTCCAAGAGAACCTATAGCTAATAAATACACAATTATAAAAAAACTGTCCAATCCATCAAAGGCAACTATTCCAGCAAAAGGCATGAAAATAGCAGTTGCCATAGTTCCACCCAAAGCCATGATTACACCAAAATCGTAAATAAATCCATGACTTATAGATGATTTTGAAAATGCTTTGAAAACATCAATAAAAGTCTGGTACCAAGGAGGACCAACTCTTCTTTGAACTCTTGCAGTTACCTTTCTTTGAAAACCTTCAAGAGTCAATTGCCATAAAAAGGCTATTAATAATAATAGTAATCCTATTAAATAACTCATACTATATCACCCCAAAAATAGACGAGAGCAAAGAACAATGTAATCCAGAATATGGAAACGGAAATACTCTTTCCAAAGAACCATGATTTAACCATACTTCCAAATTCATGTACTCTCATTGCTATCGCATCAAATAAGATTTCTACACGTTTTTTGTTACCGTATGAATTTTCAAAAGATGCGTAATAATTTTTCCCATAATGGTACATATCTGGATCATGGATGAATTCTGCTGAAGTATATGTATCCATTTGATCGACTTTCTTCGCTTTTTGGCTCATGAAGAATAATACTGCAGCGACTACAAATCCAAGCCCAAATACCAAAGTAACGACTAACGAATCCCACATACCTGTGCTTGCAAAAATCTTTGTTCCATCAAGTCTAATTCCATCAATACCCAATGTTTCTTGTATTTTACCAATATATTTCAACATGACACCTGGGAAAATCCCGAAGAAAATTGTTAAAAAAGACATAACTATTAAAGGTATTTGCATCAAAAATGGAACTTCTTTTATATCTTTGTGTTTTGGTGAAAGTTGGCCTAAAAATGCAGCAGACAAAGGCCTGAAAACATACATAAAACTACCAACACTACCAAAAAAAGCAGCAAATGCCAAGAACATCATTCCATTAGAAGATAACCCTTGAAATATCAACCATTTTGAAGCAAATCCACTCATAGGTGGTATACCAGCAAGTGAAATGATAGCTATTAAATAAGCCGCAAAAGAAAGAGGCATTCTCTTTATAAGTCCACCAAGCTCAGACATCTTTGTTGTTCCAGTTCTATAAGCAATCCCTGCAAAAGAAAGGAACATAGCTCCAGAAGCCATGGCATGGTTGAAAATATGCATTAACCCTCCTGCAAAGCCCACTTGATCAACCATAGCAATACCTATCAAAATATAGCCTGAATTACTCACTGTTGAATAAGCAATCAACTTTTTTGCATCGTCTTGTTTTATTGCCATTAAAGTACCAACAACAATGCTTATTCCACCCAAAACCATAATTAAATAGTTTTCAAAGGGAACTCCCATAATTTGTAAATGATCTGAAAAAATATTGAACGATGGTATAACTGCTGTCACAATTAAAGCTATAAATCCTCCAACTTTAACAAGTCCTCCAGATAATACTGGTGAAAAAGTGTGTGGAGCACTTCCATGTGCTGCTGGCAACCATGTGTGAAACGGGAAAATTCCAAGTTTTGTTAACCCAGCCATGATCATCAAAAAGAATACAAAAATGTATTCATTAGGATTGGAAATCACAGCACTCGAAATTGTTTCTATATCAAAAGTATTGAAAGAATTGTAAAGATAAAAAATTGCGTAAAGCATTGAAAATGAGCCAATTGAACTTATTGTGTAATAAATAATCGGTGATTTTCTTGATTTCCCCATTGGGATTATGAAAAGAGATGCCCAAACTACGATTTCAAAGAAGATAAACATAGTTAAAAAATCTTTTGCATAAAAAACTCCCAAAGTACCAACCATTGAAAGCATAAACAACAAGTTGTATGCAGCTGGATTGATCAACTTCTTCATCCAGTATGGATTGAAAAAAGAAACCAAGAAATAAGTTAATGATAAAATCATTGAAAAGAACCAGGCATAATTAGAAGTTATAAATGAAATGTCAAACTCTCCAAATTTCACCAAATCAAAAATTTCTCCTGCACTATTTTGGTAACTTAACAATGAAAAAAACAAATAACCTGAAAAAATTATGGTAAAAAACCCTCCGACTTTTTTGTTGAATTTGGTCAAGAAAAATACTATTAGAGAGCTTAATAAACCTTGAATTATTATATTATTTAAAGCCATATTATATTCCTCCCATTACACTGGAAAGATATGTGTTTATATCTCCTAAGCTGTTTGCCGCTTTTTCTATATTTTCTACAAGAAATTCTGGTGTGATTCCAGCAACAACAAAAACAGCTCCAACAACTAAAGCAATAATAGAAACTGTAAATCCATTGAGAATGGTGTAAGACGTTCCCGCTTCTTCTGAGGATTCGTCGCCTTCTTTTCCAGGATTCCATAATTTAACCAATAATCTAATGTAATAAATACCTTCGATTATACTTCCAATCAAGATAAATGCAGGAATCCACATATTTGTTGCAAAAGCTGTCTGCAAAATATTTATCTTCCCGTAGAACCCAAAGAATAAAGGAAGTCCTATCAATGAAAGTGCGGAAATTGTGAATCCTAATCCCATCATATAATGCTTTCTGAAAATACCAGCGAGATTGTCTATATCATCATCTTCATTGCTGCTGTATGTTTTTGTAGCTATTGAAAACATAACCATCTTCGCAAAAGCATTGTTCACAAGTTGTATTAAAGCTGCATAGAACCCACCCAATAAAAACATTGTGATAATCAACCCAGCCTGGCCTATACTTGAAAAAGTCAAAATACTTCTCAAGTTTTTAGAAGCCATAGCTGCACTTTCTGCAAAGATAAACGTCATAAGAGTTAAAGTAATAAAAGCGTAGATTAAATTTGTGTCAATAGTCAAAATCTGCCCAAACACTCTCCCAACTACTGCTGCTGAAACAGTCGCATAGACCGTTGAAAACATTGGCCCTGTTAAAGTATTTGAGTTTCCAAAAATTCCCCTAACCCAAGAATTGAAAGGAAGAATTTTCGCTTCAACTGCCAATCCTGAAAAAATAAAAGTAAAAGCAAGAACTTTTACAGAGTTGCTAATTTCAGGTAATTTTGAAGCAAGATCTGCCATATTCAAAGTCCCCGCTGTTCCATAGAGAATTATTATTCCAAACAAATAAAGGCTAGATCCCACAGTTCCCAAAATCAAGTATTTGAAAACTGAATAATATTTTTCTGTTGAACTCGCTAATATATAGGCACTTATTGCTATTATTTCCATAAATACGAACAAGTTGAAAAAATCACCTGTCATAACGATACCATTAACTCCTGCAAGAGTTACAAGAAGAACTGTTTCATTCTTTTTTAAATCCCACATTCCATTCAAAAGAGTTAAAAAGAAAAGAATGTTCACAATAATCAAAATCAAAAAAGAATAATCGTCAACAACAAGATTGATTCCAAAAGGTGGCTTCCATCCACCAATTACATAAGAACCGTTTTCTATAAAAAAACTTCCTATAGCCGTAAACAAAGAAACACCAAATAAAAATACTCCAGATAGCTTCTTAACCATAATGGATAAAAATGCTGCTAAAAGAGGTATTGCAACCAAAAGAATTGGATTAATCATTGTCTTCACCTCTTATTTCATCTATTTCAAGAGTTCCGTTTTTTTTGTAGATATTTCTCGCAAGCATAAGTGCAACTGCTGTAACACCAAAACCAATAACAATAGCGGTAAGAACAATCGCTTGAGGAAGTGGATCCACAAAATTAGTGTCATTTTCAAAAATGATGATTGGAGCATTTGAGCCGCTAATATAACCAGTAGAAATAATAAAAAGGTTCAACCCCAACTCCAAAATATTCAAAGAAATAATCATTTTAACGATGTTTTTTTGAGACAACAAGCCATAAATTCCAACCAACATCAAAATTATGTATAAATATTGACTCATTATTCTACCTCCCCGTTAAGGAAGTTCCCCAATAAGTTAGATATTTCTGATCCTACTTTTAGACCAACCAAAACATATAATATTGGGACAATTCCAGCTGAAATCAAATCTCCAACATTTCCATTTGGTAAGAAATTGTATAAGAAATATCCACCTATAGACAAACCTGCTAATCCTATTATTAGGATCAAACTTCCCGCAGTACCTTCCATAATTTTAAAAGCTGTGATTTTTGTTTTAAACTCTTCATCACTCAAATACATGAGCAAGAAAGAAGAACCAATCATAGCCCCTCCTGGAAATCCTCCACCTGGTGAAAGATGACCATGGATAAAAATATAAATACCTGTTATTAAAATAATTCCAGAAATAATCTTCATTCCGTTTTTAAGAATAAAACCTGGTTTAACAGAAAAAGTCACCTTTTCCTTCAAAAATCCACCGAGCAAAGCAACTCCAAGAGCAGAAACAAAAAGAACTGTAACTTCTCCCAAAGTATCCAAACTTCTGTAATTAACAACAATAGAAGTCACAACATTGGCAGAACCAGATTCTGGAGATTCTCTATCTGCGTCCACATTTTTATCTACATAACTATTCGCTACAGTATCTGAAATATTCTTTTCACCAAAAGCTTTAAAATCAGAATCTTCGCCATACAACCCGGTAAAAATAAAAATTCCAACCGCTACAGTTAGTAAAATCGCTATTATTCTCTTCATTTAGTATCACCTGTCTTCTTAATTTGAGTTAAAGTGATAACAAACAAGAAAGTAACTAACCCAGAACCAATGACAGCTTCAGTGATGCCTACATCAGGTGCCTTCATAATAATAAAAGAAACAACAGAAAGCAAAGACATCAAAGACATATAAATAACCGAATTAATAAGCTTTTTTGATTCAATCGCTAAAATTGCAAACAAGAGCATCAAAGCTCCCGCAATAATTTCTACAACCTCTATCATTTTTCATCATCTCCATTCAACAGAGACTTCAATTCGTCTTTTTCTACGTCTTTTTTGACGTTAGAAATATATGCTGCCCTTGCAAGAGTCGAACTCCCAACTGGATTGGTAACTGTTAAAAATACGATAATCAAAAGTATTTTTATCATCCAATCTGGATTCAACAAACCTATCCCAAATAAAAGTGCTATAGTTCCAAGAGTCGTAGCTTTTGTTCCAGCTTGTAATCTGTTAAAAACATCGGGCATTCTAAACATACCAAGGCCGCCCAAAGCATAAAACAAAGCACCGATAAAAACAAAAATATATCCTAAAATATTCATTTCTTATTCGCCTCCAAATATCTGGACACAACTACAGTTTCCAAGAAAGAAAGCGCTCCATAAACTATAGCTATATCTAAATAGAGAGAATTTTCAAATATATGTGCTAAGAATACAATCAACCCTGTAATAATTACGTTCATAGTGTCTAAAGCTGCTGCTCTGTCTGCCACGGTTGGTCCCATAATCAACCTAAGAATTGAGAAAAAAGCTCCAAATCCTATAATGGCAAAAACAATAATATCTGTCATTTAAAGATACCCCCTAAGATTTTTTCAAAAGAACCCGATACTTCCTTTGAATAATCCTCAATTCCTTCACCTTTGACATCTATCCAGTGTACATATATATATTGATCATCCACATCAACAGACATTGTACCAGGTGTCAAAGTAATAGAATTAGCAAGAGTTAATTTACCTGTTTTGCTTTTAATATCAGTTTTTATCTTAACAAACCCAGGATTCAATGGTATCTTGGGGCTAAGAACCCTCCTTGCTACATCCAAATTGGACAAAAGCATTTTGTAAAGAAAAACTGGTATATAAACAAAAATAAATACAAATACCCGGTATATAATACTCAAGTTGAACGAAAAATTAAGATATTGTGAAACAACGAAAGCAAGCACAAGCGAAGCAATCGCACCCACAATCATCTCTTGAGTTTCAAAACCGGATAAGGCAGTCCAAATCACCCAAAAAGTCACAAAAGATGATAAAAACTTTTTCATTTGACTCCCTCCTTATACCTAAATATACTTTGTGAATTTTATCTTTTATTAAGCATAGAATAATTCATTCTAATTATTCATTATATTATACCGGTCTATAGTATATATGTCAAAGTCCATATTGAGATACATTCGTTATCATGTTGGGGTATAATCGGACTTTTTTTCGCTTAACAAAGAATAATTAACATTTTTAATAAATTATTATCATATCAACAAAATTATTAACATAAAAAAATCCCTCCAAAATGATAAATTGGAGGGATACTGATTTTTATACCATTTCTCTATTTCATAATGATCACGGAATACATTTTAAGGCTAACACTAGCAAACTTAAACACTATAATAACAGAACAAACCGTCCCGAGAGCAATAGGTAACTATGTCCTTATTCCTTTATTAATAATCATGTTCTTTCTATCGATAAAAACAAAAAGATGATTTGACTGCATGTCAAATCATCTTTTTTGATATAATTATTGGTATTTTTTCGTTTAAATATAGTCATCATTAAAATTTAAACGAACTCTAAAAAACAGTAATATAAACAGTTTCAAAAATTATCTTTTTAATAAAACACTCCATTATTTGTTTAAATAGAAAATAAGCATATAATTTTAAACGAATATTATAAATCAATATTTAATCATTTAAAATCCATTCAGAATTCTTACCAGCTCCAATAATTTTTATTTTATTTTCTTTTTTCATTTTAGTTAATAAATTTTTGAACAGCCCCATGTCAAGTAGACACAAAAATTAATAAAAAACTATATACAAATGAATGCATGGCTTCTGAACTCAACAGGAGACAAGCATCCAATTTTTTTATACTCTCTATAATTTATTAGTTTCTAGTTTTTTCATTTTTGCTGGGACGTTTTTTGTCATTTTTCATTTGTTTTTTACTACCTATTCGGTGTTTTTACACAATTTATTTTACAGACTCGAGTTTTTAAACTCATCTATTTCAAGTTATATACAAATACTTTTTCATTGTCGTATGCTGTTTTTCCACTGTCTTTGAAACCTAAGCTTGTATAGAATTTTATCGCTCTTTCGTTTTCTGGGTTAGTGCCAAGCCAAAGTTGTTTTTCTTCTGGATATTCTCTTAAAACATTTTCTATGACTTTTTTAACAGCTTCTTTTCCATATCCTTTCCTTTGATAGGGAGTATCAATAGACAACCTCCAAATCCATAGTTCATCATCACCATCTAATCCATACATTACAAAACCAGCTACTTCTTTCTCTTCGTTTATAATTGCCATTGGTTTTCCTTTTGGATAGACGTATGCTTGTGCAATAGAATAAACATTTGGAGCTACATGATCTTGTTTTTTCATATTTACCAGTTTATAGAAATTATCCCGGTTTATTTCTTCTAAGAACACCATTTTATCCAACCCCTTATAAAAAGATATTTTTCTTTACTTTTTTAAATCCAGAACATAGACTTTTTCATCATATTCAGTTTTCCCTGTATCTTTAAATCCTAGACTAGTGTAGAGGTTGATTGCTCTGTCGTTATCTGGTAATGTACTAAGCCAAAGTTGTTTTTCTTCTGGATATTCTTCTAAAACATTTTCTATGACTTTTTTAACAGTTGCTCTACCATATCCTTTCCTTTGATAGGGGGTATCAATTGATAGCCTCCAAATCCAGATTTGATCGTTTAGATCTGGGTCAGGACCGTACATAACAAAACCAACCAGTTCATTTTCTTTGTTATATATTGCTCTTGGCTTCATTTCAGGAAATAAATAAGCTTGTGCAATAGAAAATACATTTGGTGCAACATGCTCTTGTCTTTCCATTTTTACTAATTTGTAAAAATTTTCATCGTTAACTTCTTTCAAAATTACCATTTTTACCATCCCCTTTTTCTTTTTAAATCTTTATAAAATAATAAATAGATGCGATTAACTATTGAAAATTATTGTACAAAATTTATCTGAAAGAACGCTGGAAATGCGTTAAAAAAATTGCATGTTTGAACTGTTTTTTGTGAGTTTGCAATTTTTAGCATTTCCAAGTGATTGAAGATACTATTTTTTCAATAATTTGATCTAGTGAAGAGTGCTATTTATTATTTATCTTAATAGCAAAATTAAAGTTTTATAATATCAGTTGCTATGATTTTAACAAAATATCTATCATACTCAATAAAAAGTATTGTTGGGTCATATTTTAATATAGCCTCTTTCAATTATTTTTCTTGTTTGCATGTCAATGTAGTTTAAAGACTCATCCCAAATGTACAAATCATATCCTTTTTTGGCGACTCTATCTTTCGTCAAACAGTTTTGCCATTCAGGGATTTGTTTTAAATGGTTGATTTTTATATTTCCTTTATTTGGTTCTAACTTGTTTAACAACAGATTCAGAAGAGTTGTTTTTGCTGTTTCGCTATTCCACTGTGATAAAGCTGAAAGAAAAAAAGTGTTTTTAAAGTACCAAACAGAGATGAGTAATTCAAAGAATTACCATCTCTATAAAATGCCTTTTTATTAATCTAAATAGTATTTTTCGTATAGTCTTATAAACTCTTTTTGTTCTTCAGTTAGCTCATAATTACTTTCTTTCAATTCTGAATATGTATAATAAGCTTTTTCATAGTTTCCGGAAGCTTCATAAGCTTTTCCAAGTTGTGCTTTTATATTGTTTGAAATTGTTTTTCTTGAATTTAAGAATATTATTGCCAGTTGATATTTTTCTTGCCATATTAAAACGTTGGAATAACCAATGATTAATTCTTCTGTTGTGTAATATTTTAAAAGATTTTGATATATTTCTTCTGCTTTTTTGTATTCTTCGTTTCTTGCAAACTCATTAGCTTCTAAAATAGCTGCAGTATAATTTTCATAATCTTTCATAAAATCCTCATACCAGCTAATAAAATTGAGTTCTTCCGTGGTGAATTCAACTTTGTTTACACAAGTTTCTTGAATATCTGAATAATTCTGGTAAGCGTCGTCAAAGTTTTTGGCTTCATAGTTTATTTCAAACATTTTTATATATACTTCACAATCTTTTGGTTCTATTGCTTCCAAAAAACCAATTGCAGAAGGGTAATCCCCTTTTTCTGCGTAAACTTCGGCCATTTTAATACTGATTTTTTTGTCGTTGACAAAGTATTTCGATAATTGTTCTAACAAATATTCAGCTTTTTCTTCGTCGCCATTGTCTATAAGTTTTTCTACTTCTTGGATAACTCCATTATACGAACCATATGGTTTTATCACTTCTTGGTACCAGTTATAAAAGTCTTTAAAGTTCTGCTCTATCTCATATCCGCTGTTTAAAAGCTCATCATATAACTCGTATGATTTTGAAAAGTTTCCCATCCAAAAATATATTTTCGCTTTGTTTGCTTTTATATCGTTGTTTTCTTCTTCGAATTGATATAATACACTCAGAGCTTGCTGATATTTTTCTTGCCAAGCAAGCATGTTTGAATAGGCTATTACAACATCTACAGTTCTATAAGTTTCCATCAAATCTTTGAATATCTCTTCTGCTTTTTCATACTCTCCATTCCAGGAGTAGTTCAAAGCTTTTTTGAATGTATCTTCGAATATGGACGAAAAAGAAACTGTTATTAAGAGTATTGTTAGCGTTATTATTATAGTTTTTTTCATATCATCACCTCATTTTATTAACCTTAGTTAATAAAATTATATCAAAAATTAATCTTTTATTTGCTGTTTAATGAAATTTTCCATGTAATGTAAGAATATTTGATTGTAGTACCCTTCAAAGTACACGTCGTTAGCATGTCCAGAATACGGGAAATAAAGGGCTACAGCTTTATTATCTTTTTCTTTGTATTTTTCTACAAAATTTTTCGTATTTTCAACGAAAACATATCCATCGTGAGTTCCTTGGTATATAAGAAATGGTGGCTGATTTTCCTCAATCATCAACGAAGGAGAATTGTAAGCTTCTATCCCTTCTAACCCCACGTCATCTGCCAGCGCATTTGCGGGGTAAAATGGGATGACTCCTCTTATTTTGAAATCGTCTAAAAAATCGTTTTTATACTCTGAATTGTTCTTTGCAAGTGAATAGGCTGTAGCAAGGTGACCTCCAGCAGAACCACCAGAAATAAAAACGTTATCCAGATCAATGTTGTAATCTTCTTTGTTTACTGATATGTAGTTGGCGAATAAGCCTATGTGTCTCACCAAATCTTCTATTGTGAAGTTACCTTTTCTTGGATTGTCGCTTTTTTCTCCAAAATTGTATAGCCCATATTGGATGTCGAATACAGCATAACCCTTTGAAGCAAAGTATTTGTTCATCTGCATCATGTTTTCAAAGCCTTTGTTTCCAGATATCCAAGAACCTCCGTGTATTCTCACTATTACAGGTAATTTCTCCTCAGAGTTTTCTGGATAAAAGTAATCGAATTTCAGTTCAATAAAATCATCGTTCCCTTTTTCATCTTTATAAAAGACCACATCTTTTTTATAAGAGTATCCTTCAATTTTTGTTCCCAGAAAATAGTCTGTCAAAGAAAACATATTTTCTCTAACTGGTATTTCAGAATAGATACTGCTGTATTTTTCTGAAAAATCGTCTATTTTTAAAACTGTAGATAACATTGGTATTGAAAATAAAACGAAAAATATCACTCCAATAACAAAACCGGCCTCTCTCAAAACTTTTCTTTTTCTAAAATTGGAATACATAATTAGCCCATAAGAAAGACCTATGAATCCAAAAAAGAATGCAAAATGTGGAAAATAAATTTCAACACTTCCCAAATAAGTTATTGAATATAGCACTACCAAGAGATAAGATAAGATCAAAATATTTATTATCGCAAAAATGTATTTTATAAACCCTAATTTACTTGCTTTTGGCTTTCTAAAATATTTGTTGTAAGACAATGTTTTTATGTTGTTGAAAATAGCCCCACCAAAAACAATTAAAAACCCAGCATATGTCAGAATTCGACTTCTCAAAATTTCTATTGAATTATAATCATAATACATCATTCTAAGTACGTTTCCAACGATCATCATGAAAACACCTATTATGGATAGGTATAAAAACACTTTGGGATATTTGTATGCTTTTAGCTGTTTGTAATTAAAAAAGTAAATACTTAGATAATCTAAAACCAAAACAATACTCATTATTATTCCAAGATAATCATTTATTTTGTAGTCTATAGAAAAATAGTTCAATATTCCAAGTATTATTATCGCTATATTTGAAAATAGTAAAAATGTGTTAGCTTTTCTTCTCACACTATTTACCCCCGTTAACCATTATTTTTTAAAAATTCGTCTATTTCTTCCATGGTTGGAATAGACGTTTGAGCCCCAATTTTTGTTGTAGATAAAGCTGCAGCTGCGGAGGCTTTTTTTATACTCTTTCTTAGATCCTCTGTTTCTAAAAATTCGAGTACCAATGTACCGTTAAACACATCTCCCGAAGCTGTTGTATCTACGGCTTCGACTTTGAATGCCCCAAATTCATTTATTTCTTTATTTTGGTTTATATACAAAGATCCTTTTTTACCAAGTGTTATTATTATATTTTCTATTTTTGTCTTTTCTTTTAGTTCTAATAGTTGATCTTTCAATTTATTTTCATCGTATTTTTTATTTGTTGTTTTTTCGTATATATAAGAAAACTCGTTTAGATTTGGAGTCAAAACAAAGATATGCTCTAAATTACTTAAGTCTGTTTTTTCTTTTGGGGCTGGGTCGTAGAATATTTTTATATTCTTTTCTTTTAACTTAGTCAGTGAATAATCAATTATTTCTTTTGGTAACTCGTTTTGTATAAGAACTATATCTAAATCTTTGTCAAACCTATCCAAAAAGTCATCAACCATTTCTTTTTTCATTTTGTGGTTTGCTCCTGGTGCAGTTATTATTCTGTTTTCACCAGTTTTTTCTACCTCAATAAAAGCCCTTCCAGTTTTTTCTCCTTTTAATATTTGATAACCAATCAAATCGTTTTTGTCGAACTCCTTTTGCAGAGCTGTTCCATAGAAATCATTTCCTATACAAGTTAGAAAAGCTGTTTGTTTATTTGAAATTTTTGAAACTGTAGAAGCCTGGTTTGCCCCTTTCCCACCATAAAATATTTTATAATCCAGTGAATTTTGGGTTTCACCCGGCTTTGTAAAGTGATCTGTTTTTAGATATGCATCAATATTTGTGCTACCGATTATTCCTATCATCTTATCCCCCCTTGTTTATCTATTATAACGTGATAATAAAAAGAGCTGCAAACGCAGCTCCTATTAAAGTTCATTTTGTTACCAAATAATATCTAAAAGAGTAGTTCAGCTTCTCTTTTTCCAAAATTTTAAAATATTTTTCTATTTTTTTGTCTGTTTCTTTGACCATAGAAGATCCGACTGTTGGATATGTAAGAAGGTTTGAAAAATACAAAGGAATATTTTTCAAAAAAAATTCTGTTTTCATGTGCTCCACAAATATTATTCTTCCATCTTTTTTAAGGACTCTTTTAATATTTTTCATTGCTTTGTCCTGATCTTGTACAGAACAAAAGACGTCAATAGAGAGGATTGTATCAAAATAATTGTCTGGTAACTCAAAGTCTTCTAATCTTTGGTTAATGTATTCAAGAGATAAATCTTCCCTTTCTTTTGCTTTTTCTCTTGCAATTTTAAGCATACCTTCGCTTGCATCTAAGAGCGTTACATCAGAATTTTTTGGATAATATTTTATGTTGTTTCCCGTTCCTGCGGCTATATCCAAAACTTTTCCTTTTATTAAAGGGACATATTTTTTTCTATATTTATCTATTGATTTTTCTTCTACTATGGATAAAAATTTATCATAATTTGGGGCGATTTTGTCATAACTAAAAATCATTTAAATCTCTCCTATTTATCATTCACAAAGTTTTTGTTCAAGTTGAATTGTTGAATGGTTTATGGAAAATTTTTCTTCTAATATTTTATTTATTTCTTTAATATAGCTATCCAGTTTATAATCACATTCTTGTACGAGCGATACATGGCCTTCAAAGTAAAGATCAATACCATCAGTTGTCCAAACATGAATATGGTGAACATTTTCAACATAAGATAATTTTTCAATTTCTTCTTTTATTTTAAATGTATCTATATCTGCTGGTTTACCTTGTACAAGAATATTCGATATTTCTTTTATAAGATTAAAGCTTTCAAACAATATATAAGTGCTAATCACAAAAGTAAAAATGGGATCCAGAATATACCAATTATAATTCATTATGAATATTGCCCCAACAATTATCATAACAGAACTAAGTGTATCACTCATTATGTGAATAAATGTAGCTTTTAAGTTTAAATTTTCTTTTGAATCTCTAAACAATAAAATAGCTGTGATTAAATTACCTGCTAAACCCACTACAGAAACCCAAAGCATCAGCTGACCATTTATCTCGCCTGGATTCATTAGTTTATCTATACCTTCAAATATCAGAATGGCAGCTATTGCTATTAAAAATACTGTGTTTAAAAAAGCTGCAAGTATTTCAACCCTTTTATAACCGTATGTTCTTTTTTCGTCTTTTTGTTTTTTTGATATTTTCCTTGCTATATAACTTATTAGTATAGCCATTGAATCGTTTAAATTGTGAGTTGCATCTGACAACAAAGCCAAACTGTTTGAAATAAACCCACCTATGAATTCTGCTGCTGTGATAGTCAAGTTCAAAAATACTGACCAAAAAAGCTTTTTGTCCGTCATGCTACTCGTGTCATGATGATGCTCATGATCATGATTATGACTATTGTTTTGGAACATTATTTTTCCCCCTTGCTTATAAATGAATACCTATTCATATATTCAATTATAACATTATATATTATTTATTTCAATATTTTTTGCTTCCAACCATTAACATACAACGAGCAACTAACAACCGAGAATTTGTTTTACAAATTCTCACTATCTTCCAACAGAAATCTCTGATTTCTATATGAATGTTACAAAACAATTAGTGGAGTGCACCCCATATTTAATTGAAGCTTTACATAAATTACTATGTTTTTACTGTTGACATAAGGTTTACTTCACGAACTATAATAGTAGTGAAAATATAAATACTTACTTCTAAGGAGGAGTTATTATGACTAAAAGAGATAACAAAATACCTAGTGCAAATGAAAACATCATGAACCAATATTCTAACGTTGCTGCTGAATTAATGAGAAGTTTCTAATCACTTTCTTTTAAAGGAGGGATTAACATGTTTAGAAATAATAAAAAGTTAGAAAGAAATTATGATAGCGCCAGAGAAGATTTATACAATAACCATTCTAATATAGTTTTAGAATTAATGAGATACTAACCTCAATAAAATAAATTCATCTAAAAAGACGCCTTTTTTTAAAAAAGGCGTCTTTTATTTATTTCACTTTTCTTTCTAATGCATTTACTATTTCACAGTCAAATTTTGCTGGGCAGCCTTTTTTTAGTATGGTTAAAACTTTTTCTTTTGGCCAGGGATCTTTGTAAACTCTTTTTGCTGTTAATGCATCGTATATGTCTGCAACAGCCAAAAGCTTTCCAAATAAAGATATTTCATCTTCTTTTTTTTGGTAAGGATATCCTGTGCCATCCAACTTTTCATGATGCTCTAAAGCTCCCAACGGGATGTTCTTTGACAAAAAGTCTATTTCAGATAAAAGGTCTCCGCCTATTATAGTGTGTGATTGTATTATTTTATATTCTTCGTCTGTCAATTTTCCTGGTTTGTTTAGTACTTCATCAGGAATCCCTATTTTTCCAACATCATGTAACAAAGCGGAAATTTCCAACTCTTCTAAAATCGAATCATTGAATCCAAGTTCTTTTCCTATTGTTACAGCAACTTTTGATACATTGTTTGAATGAGTATGTGTATATCTATCTCGCAAGTCAATGGCCGTAGCGACTGCAAGAATTATACCTTTTATAGTGCTACTCAAATCTTCATATATTTTGGAATTCAAAAGTTTGTTGGAAATTAGAGATGAAAAAAGTTCTATTACCGATTGATCTTTTGAAATATAATTTCCATTTTTATTCACTGCTTCTATAACCCCAATCGGTTCTTCGTCAACTAATAACGGAGTTGCTATTAAATTAGTTGTGGTATATTTTGCTTTTTTATCCGTTTTTTTAAAGTGTTTTGGATTTTTTTGAGCATCGTTTATTATTATAGTTTCTTTCTTTTTAAAGCACTCTCCAGCTATGGACCCTTCTATGGGAACGTCTATAGTTTCGATATTTCCACTGGCCCCTCCAGAAGTTATGTAGAAGTTTAGCACGTTTTTTTCTTCGTTGAACAATAAAATTGAAGCACCATCTGAATTCAAAAGCTTTCTTAAAGCATCTTCTGTCATTTTTAAAACTGTTTCCAGTTTAAAATTACCATTTATTAGATTTATCAAATCCAAAACGTTTGATTTTTCTTCGTAAAAATCTATTTCTTCAATATCCTGATTATGTAGTGCGTTTTCAACTGCTATCTTGCCAAGTCCTTCCAGCTCTTTTTCTGAAAAAATCAGGTAATCGTTGATTTTATTAACAAAATTTCCTTTCTTGCCATAAACCTTTTCTTCTTTTTCAATTCCAGATATTTTTAGATCATAAAATATCGAATTATACATTTTTAAAATTCTCTTGATTCAAAACTCAAACTATATACAAATTTTCTTTCTCTCATGTTGTAATTCACAGAATATATAACCCCAGAGCTTTCTAAAACTGGGTAATAAATATATCCATTTAGGTTTGTATTGTCGTTTAAAAATGCGTTATCTACAGTATCATCTTCTAAGAAATTGTACTGCATATACGTAAATCCGGCTTTTAGTTCTGGGAAACTACCCATAGCAGGCAAGTTTAACGATAGGTCACCTTTTAACAAGCTATCTCTGCTTTCGCTGAATGGTCTGTTGTAGTTGAATATAACGTTTAGATAAGGGTCTATGTTAAGCGTTGCTTTACCCATCAATCCAAAAGATTTATCTGTATCTAAGTCCATGTATATATCATTTGCTACATTGTATTCATAATATGGATTTAAGTATTCCATATTGAATCTAGCTGAAAGGTAGTTTACCCCAAACATGAATTGGAAATATGGTGGTAAGTTGATCGTTGGTCCTACCAAAGCACCATAAGTCATGCTTCCATCTTCAGTTAATACAACGTCGCCTTCAACTCCCAATCTAAAGAACATAATATCTCTATAGATTGTTGCTAAATAGGCTTGTGAAAATTCGTTGTTTGGTATTTCTTCTCTTAAGTTGAACACTCCAGTTACTTCTGTGTTAAATGCGCCTAAGTTTAAATCTGCGTATCCAAAGAAAACATCAGATGCTTGAGAATAAACAAAAGGTACAAATGAGTTAACCTCATAAGGAACGTGTGCTCCAACTCTAACATTCGCAAGTCTTAACTCGGCATCTAATACTCTTGAATATGGAATGTAATAATTGTTCATAAACAATCCAAGTCCTTTAGTATAAGCCGGACTCTTCCCATATCTTAGATAAAAAGATGAGAAATCGAATTTTAAATAATTTATTGAAAAAGCACTCCAAAGATCTTCAGATGGAGAAGCTGATTGTGTTGGGATCCCATAGTATAATGGGCTATCAATTTCTGTTTGATAAGCGTTAAAGCCTATTCCAAAACCAAATCTACCAAAATCAAATTCTGGTGCAAAAGAGTAAACTAAGTAACTTTCAGATCTTTTCTGTTGTTTCCCAAAAGATACATCCCCTATTGATGCCGATACTCCTGTTGGAGCTGGTGAAGTGGGAACTGATGTCGTTTGCGGCTCTTTTTCATCTTGAGGTTCCTTTGGTTTTTCTGTATCTTCTTCTGGTTGATTTTCCTGTTCATAATTTTCTAAATTGGTATCAATGTCAGAAATATTTGGTTGTTCTCCTTGATTATATGTAAGCATGTTGTTTGCATTAATTGGAAACAATACACCATTTACAGATGTGAACACAGTCCCTTCAAAGGTTCTTACCTTTGTAGTTCCACCAGTTTTTTCAAATCCAAACTGTGTGCCTCTAACTCCAGCTACTACTGAGCCAGAACTCACTATGTATTTTGAACCCGGAGCTAAAATTTCATCAATTTTATTTATTGTTTTACCCTTTTTCAACTCGTATTGAATGTCTATATCTCCATTTTCGGCAGCTCTTAGTCTGGTTATAAAAAGCTGAGTTTCTGGAGAAACATTTATTTCTATATCATTATTTGGTTCTTTCAAAATGATAAATCCATCTTCCAAAGTCATTAATTCTGAATTTTCTTCAATATTTTTGTTGGGATTCAAAGTATCCCAAATTTCTTCGTCTGGTTTTTTATACAGTACATTTCCCTTTTTCTCTAAAATAACCAATGAGGTTTCTGGCTTTTCTGTTGCCTCGTCAATTATATTAATTTTGATAACTTTTTCAACGGTTCTTTCTTCGTTATAAAAAGTAATCGTTGATTCCCCCGATATCAAAGGGGCTAAAAACAATATTTCTGCCTGACCGCTTTCCAAATCAATGCCGTCAAACAAAATAAATGGATCGTCAAACCCCCCATTTGATACATCTACATATAAATAGGTAATTGTTGATTGATCAGTTGTGATTTCAATTGGTACACTTTCACCTACCAAAACATTTTGTGAGTCTAAGTTGATGGTAAGCCCTGCAAAAACAAACGAAAAACTCAATAGTAAAAAAATTAATAATCCCCTTTTTTTAAACATAGTATCACCTCCATATTGATAAATAAGTTATTATAACACTCATCGCCAACGGTCCTAATTCTATTTTTATACTTTCTTCATTCTTTTTCGCAAGATAAATTGTTGTTAGAACAAATATCAAAGAAAAAATAAGAAAGAATGTATTACTATAATATTTTATAATTGGCAGAGAAAATCTGAGCAAATAACCAAGATAATCTCTTTTATATGCCTTTTTTGAACCTTTAAACATATAAAAAAGTAATCCTATAAAATATGCGTTAAACAATCCTAACGAAATTACCTTTGCCAAATCAAAATTTATAAAAAACTCTGTTTGATTGTATATCAAGCTGACAATCATAAGAGACGAAAAATGCATGAATTGATCTAAGACATAGTATTCGCTGGTATTGAACATTTTTTTATCTCTGTTTTTATATTTTAGTATATCGATCAATAAGTGTACAAATGTGAGAATTACCAACAATAATAAATTATACAAATTCAAAGAAGATGGAAGAAATAACAAAAACATAGATATAAATATTATAAAAATATGCAACAATAATACAGATAACTTAGATACTTTGTATTTTGCTATATAACTAGTTTGAAAGACATAATCACCTATCAGATGAGATAATAAAAACAAGAAAAATATATTATTAATCATCGTTAATCACTTCTTTTAGTTTATCGACTAATTTTGGATTATAATATTCTCCTTTGTAGTTTTCTAAAAAATTTAGTGCTTGATCTTTTGTTAGTTTTTCTCTGTAAGACCTTTTTTCAGTCAAAGATACATATTTATCCAGTATCCCTATTATTTGAGCAGATAAAGGAATTTCATCCTTGGATAATTTTTTTGGATATCCACTTCCATCCCATTTTTCATGATGGTATAAAACTATTTCTCTTACTTCTGGCGAAATTGCTGGAATTTTTGAAAGAAGTTCGTATCCATAATTAACGTGTTTTCTTACCTCGTCTTTTTCTTCTTTTGTCAACTTTTCCTTTTTATTGAGTATATTTTCTGGAACCCCAATTTTTCCAACGTCAAAAAGCAGGCTGCCATACTTCAAATTCTCTTTTTGCTTTCTTGTCATTCCAAATTTGTCAGCAATTAATTGAGAGTATTCCAAAACATTTTCACAATGTTTTTCAGCTCCAGGTACTCTGACTTCCAAAATTTTTGTCAGGATTTTTAAGGATTTATCCAATATAATGTTGAACTTGTTTTCTAAAAATGAATTTTCTATATTTTTTCTTACGTGTTCTTCAAGAGTTTTTATAAGATAAATATCGTATAAATCAAAGCTTTGATTTTTGACAAGTTTAAAATATCCTAAAAAACCATCTTCTAAGTTGATAGGTAAGTACAATTCATTTTTCAAACACTTAACAGTTCTTATTTTTTCTGTTGATATAAAATTAAAATCATTTCCTTTCAGCATCTTCAAATCTGGGTTTATGTAAAAATCTATTTTTTCAATATTCATAAATTCCATAAAAATATTTTTTATATTTTCTATGGTATTTTTTAATTGTATGTTTGGTTGTAGCTTTGAAAGGAAATTAACCATAAAATTTTCTTGTTTTTTATCTTCAATTCCACAATATTCTTTAAATAATTTATCCAGGCTCAATAAATAGTAAGAATCAAAATCATCGTATAATTTGACTTCTATTTTACTGTATTCTTTGTATTCAACGTGTATTAAATCATTATCCTTAACGTTATTTTGATAAAGATCATCATCTATCTTAAATTCATAGCTCGAGTTTATTCTTTTTAAAAATTCTATATTTTTTGTTATCAAATCATGCGTCATCTAACTCACCTTCTTTTACTCTATACAGTTTAAGTGGTTTTTCTTTACCCTTTACTTTGTGATCTCCTATATATTCAAAATTATATTTTTTTGATCTTTTGACTATTTCTTCTGAAACAATCAACCATTCGTCTAAACTTCTGGTCAAACTCTCTATTCTGGAGGTTGTGTTAACGGTATCACCGATACACGTATAATCCATTCTAAAGTCTGCACCAATGTTCCCTATTACCACTTCGCCATAATGCACACCTATCCCAGAATTTATCTCAAAGTCAAACCCCTGATTTTTTAACTCTATGTTTATTTCTTTTAACTTCTTTCGCATATCTATTGCACAAGAAATGGCTCTATCTACCTCGTCTCCAAATTCTATTGGAGCACCGAAGATTGCCATTATAAGATCACCGATAAATTTATCTATAGTTCCATAATATTTATTTCTAATGATTACAGCCATTTCAGATAAATAGTAGTTTAAAAATTGAACAACTTTTTCAGGTCCCAATTTTTCCGATTTTTCTGTAAACCCAACTATATCGGACATTAACAATACGACTTCTTTTCTCTCTCCACCAAGCTCTGTCTTTCCTTCCTTCAACAATTTTTCTGCGACAAAATCTGGCACGTATTTGAAAAAGAATGATTTAATCTGCTTTTTCTCTCTTGATTCTTTTAAAATAGCCTGTCCTGTGTCTACAGCTGGAATTATTAAAGACGTTATAACTGGATAAAAAGTGTCTATCCATATATTATTTTTAAACAAAAAGTAAGAGATAAAAATATAAGAAACAGGTATAGCAAAAGAAAAAAGTTTAACTTTGATTTTTTTGAACGAGCTGAAAATCAAAGAAATGGTTAACAGCAATAATAAAATCAACGTTGAGTAAAAAAAATTAAGTCTGTACAACCTATCTTCATTTATTAGATTTTCTACTGCGGTAGCGTGAATATAAACACCTGGTTCATTGTTTGAAAAAGGTGTAACTCTGAGATCGTATAATCCCTTTGCTGTGGCAGAATAACCAAGTATTACAATCTTATCTTCAAAATCATAATCTTCGTAGTCATTTCCATAAACAAAGTCATAGAAAGAAATTGTATCAAACGTATTTTTACCTTCCCCATAATAGTTGAGAAGATATGTCCCATTTTTGTCTATTTTTATTTTTTCATTTTCTAACTCAAGTATGTAATTTTTGGGATCTAATACGATGTTGTTTAAATCATATCCTTTATACAGGGCATATAACATTAAATCCATGTGTGGGAAAAATCCTGTACTTATTCCCTCTTCGTACGACCATGTTTCCTTGAAAAGTAGGGGGATTCTTCTTGCAACTCCATCTGGATCTAATTCCCCAATTTCATATGTAGAGGAAGGCACTAAAGAAGAAAATTCCCTTATAGGTGGAATTATTTTGTAAGCTTCTAAAGATTGAAAAATCGATAAATACTCTGGATTTTTTATCTTTATAGAATAATTGTTGTAATAGTAATTGTTTTTTAAAAAAGCTTTATATTCCTCGTTATAATCTGAATAGTTGTCTTTTTCAACTGTTAAGTAAGAACCCAGAACAACGTTGTTGAACTTTCTCAACATAGCAGCTAATAATGCATCATCTCTTGATTTTCCATTTACCACATTACTTTCAGAAGGTGTTGTAAAAGAAACGTCAAACCCTACAGCTTTTGTATCATTCTCAAACAATTTAATAAGCATTCTGGCATAATGTTCTCTATTCCATGGCCATTCATCGTTGAATTCAGTAGACATCTTTGTCAAAGATTTCTCATCTATAGCGATAACCAAAACTTCTGGAGTGATTTGTTTTTCTCCTCTTATTCTGTATCTCAAATCCAAGGTTTTTAACTCAAAAATCTCTATCCAAGGATTGTTGAAAAAATATGTTATTATGTAAACTGCTATAAAAATGATGAAAAGTAGGTATACCCATTTAAGATTAAATGATTTCACATTATCACCACTGTAATTATATCAAATATTAATATAATTATAACATTCATAACAATAATTACATATGCTTTAAAAACTATTTTTAATAATATGCTATAATATGTGTGCAAAAGTAGATAATAAAGGAGTTTATAATATGAAAAAAAGATACGATTTCCACACTCACACCCTACTTTCAGACGGAGTATTGTTGTTGAGTGAACAGTTGAGTTGGGCAAAGAAGAAAAATTATGGTGCCATTGGAATTACAGATCACGCCGATGCTTCTAACATAGAAGAAATATTGAACAAATTACAACTTTTCATTGAAAAAGAAGAATTGTATTACGATATACAAATTGTGCCTGGGGTGGAACTAACACACTGTCCACCAAAAAGCATAAATAACTTGGCAAGAGAAGCAAAACAAAAAGGGGCTAAAATCGTCATTGTTCATGGAGAAACAATTGTTGAACCAGTCCCTGAAGGGACAAACAAAGCAGCAATTGAGTCGGAGTATGTTGACATTCTTGCTCACCCTGGTTTAATTGAAAAAGAACTTGTAGAACTCGCAGCAAAAAACGGTACCTATTTAGAAATTTCAACAAGAAGAGGGCATTCTCTTACAAATGGATATGTAGCAAAGTTGTCTTTAGAAAAAGGAGCAAAATTATTAGTTAATTCTGATGTACACACACCAGACAATTTTTTAGATTTTGAAGAGGCTAAAACAATAGCTCTTGGAGCTGGCATTCCAGAAGATAAAATAGAAGAAATAATGCAAGGTAACCCGATTGATTTGTTGAATAAAATAGGATGAAACGAAATTGTTTCACAATTCTGTTGGAAGCTGGAAGTTAGAGGTAAAAAACTTTGCATGAGTCATGTTGAATTATGTTGAAACGAAAGAGGGCATAGATTTTTTGTGGTGTTTTTAATAACAAATATATAACTAAGGAGCATAAAAAATGAAAAAAATTTTATTACCTATTTTCTTGTTAGTTGGAATTTTTGCCATTTCAATGAATTTTGAAATAGGATTATATCCAACTTTGGGTTTGGACAAGAACTGGAACGAAGTTAATTTCAAAATCAACCACTTTTCAGAAAATTTTGATTTTCTTGCAGATTTGTCTGCTTTAAACGATGGAAAATATAAACCTTCTCACGGAGAAGAATATTATTTTGGATACTATTTTTTCATGAATGAAGGTGGAATAAAACTTCATTTTGAAGATATTGATTTTTCTTTCGGAAGACTCAGACATCATGACTTGGTTGATTCTCCTTATTCAGTTTTTATTTCTTCAGCAGATAACGCTGCAAATATAATGGACTTGAAGTATGAAAACGATAATATGTTTTATGAAACAAGGTGGATAGGACTAAACCATGATTCCAATGTGGATCTTAGTTATGAAGCTGGCACTAAATACCCAGAAAGAGGGGCGAACTACAAAACTTATGGATTGATATTTGGAAATTATAGGTTTGCTTATCAAGAGTCGGCCGTTTATTTTGGAGAATATTTTGGTTTTGAATACTTTGCAAATCCTATACCAAATTTCTTTGTTCAATATACAACTCATTCTACTGGAAAACCTTGGTCTTATGGAAACAATGCAAATGCCATTATGGGTTTTATGCTTGATTATAAAGATGAAGATAAATATTTATATTCGCAAATTTTGGTCGATGATATCAATATGAACAGGTTTTTGAACCCAGAAGGAAGGCAAAACCCAGATAAATTAGCCTGGTCTATCGGTGGAGATTTTTACACCGAATACGGGAGATTTGGACTCCACCACGGAGGAGCGACAAAATACACTTTTTCTCCTGTTTCGTTGAGCACTCCTTATGGTTACACTTATTATCCTGATGTAGTTTACCCATATGATGGATACAAGGCAATTAATAGAGAAGATAACAATATAGGTTATATCCACGGAGAAAACAACCTCGCGTTTATGGTTGATTATTACAACAAATTTTTTGAAAATTATGAATACTCTGCTTCTGTAGAATATTCTATAACAGGTAGCCAATCTCCAATTGACCCCTGGCATGAGTTAGGAAATACTCCTACAGGTACATATTTATTAGACGAAGAAATTCTCGAACATTCTATGATTTTCACTAACAATATAAATATGAATTTAAAATATTTTGATCTTGGTTTTGGTTTCTCTATAGGTCAAATAAAAAATCAATTAGATTTGGTTTTGATAGAAGACACAGGAAGATTTATGTTTAAACCAGATCCAGACATAGACAAAAACATTTTTTCTTTTAACCTTCAATTTTCAAAACAATTTTCTTTTTAAAAATAACCAACTCAAACGAGTTGGTTATTTTTTATCTATATGTGCATTGTTGTAATTGTTGTTTGCAAATTTTGGCCAAGCTGTATCAGCTAATCCACCGTTTTCATCTTTTATTGCATAAAATATCCCGTCTTCAGAACCAAAATACACTATACCATTTTCTGATATTGCAGGGCTGGAAAATATATTTCCCCCTGTCTCAAAACTCCATTTTTTACTTCCATCAGGATTTATGGCATAAAGTTTGTTGTCATTAGATCCTACATATATAGTTCCATCTTTTGCTAAAGCAGGTTGAGCATAAATACTACCATTTGTTTCAAATATCCAATTAATATTTCCATTTTTATCAAAAGAGTATAAAAAGTAATCGTTAAAGCCTGCATAAAATATATCTTCTCCTGAAAAAACAACACCTGAAAGCATTATCCATTTATCTGTATCAATGACCTGCTTTAGTGTTCCCCATTGGCTGAGTATTTGGATTTCTCCATTTGAAGTTCCAAAATATACTTGTGTTTTTTTATCTATAGATAATTCACTTGTTAATTGTCCTTTGGAATAATATATCCATCTTAACTCGCCTTTACGATTAAGAGAATATATAAATCCACTACTGGTACCAAAATAGATATTATCTTTAGAATCTATTACTGGTGTAGAGTATATAAAACCGTTGGTTAAAAACTCCCAATTCATTTTTCCTTCTTGAGTTATTGAATATAAATAACCATCTTCATTGCCTATATATATCGTTCCTTTGCTGTCTATAGCTGGAGATGCTGATATTTTTCTTATATCTATATTCCAATTCATAAAACCTGTTTGTGTATCAATAGAGTATAAGATATCTTGTCCTATATAAATATTCCCATAACTATCTAGAGCTGGACTATTTAATAATATTTCTTGTGTATTAAAAATCCAGTTTGATTTTCCGTCTTTGTTTAAACAATACAAATACCCATCCTGAGATCCAAAATATATGTTTTCTTTTGAATCTATGGCAGGATTGGTTGATATACTATCTCCTGTATTGTAAGTCCATAAAGGCTCAGAAAAAATATTTATAATAAATAACAATATAATTATTATGAAAAATTTTCGCAAACTATATGCTCCTTAATTTTTAAGTTATTTATATTATAATCTATTTTTAAAAAATGCGGACTAAAGTCCGCACTTTTTTATTTAGTTTGTTGGATAAGGTTCATCATAAGTCATTATATCTTGTCTTATAACAGTTCCACTGGATATTTTAAAAACTTTCCATATTGTTGCTTCTCCAGAAGGTACATTGTACACTGTGTAGTTTCCATTGTAATAAAGTTCTATTTTTGCTGATGAATTAGCTAGTGCATCACTAGTTGTTGTGTCTCCATGATTTGTATAATCTAAAATATAATAATAATAGTCTGCGTCACTATCTAAATTTGTAATAGTTATTGTTTCTGGTCCATAACTTGATGTATCGTCATGATCAAGTTCAGCTTCAGAAGATATTTTAGCACTATAATAAACATGGTATTCTACTGTTCCATCTTTAACTTTTACCAAATGCGAATCTAAATCTTCTGGATTTTCGCCCCAAGTCAAAATAATCCTTGTTTTTCCTTCTTCTAACACAGGAGTCATAGTCAAATCTTGAGTTGTAGTATTGTTTCCAACAACAGTAATATTGTATGAGGTTGTTGTGTAATCCGTTTTTATAAGTTCCAAAGTATAATATCCATATGATTTTATAAAACTAAAGTTTCCAGAAGAATCTGTATTGTATGTATTAATTATAGTTCCCGTAGTATTATTTAATCCTTCTCTTAATTTCAATGTGACATTATCTATTCCTGTTCCGTTTAAAGCATCTTGAACTCTGCCTTGATATGTTCCATCACCACTATAAGAGGTAGAAAGATATAATATTTGAGGATATATCTCTGTTTCATCTTTTTTGATTTCAACTGTTCCATCTGCTTCTAAATATCCAGTTTTTTGAAATGATATAGAATATGAACCTATTGGAGCTTCTGAAAAACTATATTTTCCATTCGAATCAGAGCTCTTTGTTTCTGTATGATGAGAACTATGTAATGTTATTTCTACTCCACTTATTGGATCATTTGTAACTGCGTCTTTTATTGTTCCTTCCAAATTTCCTAAATCTTGTTCTTCTCCTAATAATGTAGTTAAATCACAAGATGTAAAAAGAAAAACTAGAGAAAAAACAGTAAAAAATAATACAATTTTTTTCATTTGTCTCCCCCTTTTTTTTGAAATAATTAATAAATTATTTCGATATATAACCGTATTCATAACCATCTATAGGGTTGAAATACAAATCAAAATTGCTATTATTTGAAGTTATCGCAGAAAAAAAGCTAAATTCTGTGACATTTTCAGGATACCATATATCTTGCCATCCTGATAAGCTAGAAAGATCTGGCATATTATAATTATATAAATTTGAAGAACCTAACCAACCTGTAGTATTAGTTATATACCATTTCCTTAAATAATCACTACTTTGAACTTCAAATTGATACGCTCTTGTTTCATGCGTAGAAATCCCAGAATCATAATTATTCCAAGATAAAGATACTACATTTGAATCATTTGTTAAAACTGGTTCTGCCCAAGTAGATGAAGGTAAGGTGTTCATATATTCCGTTGAATTAACAGAATTTTTATATTTATAAATTCCTGTATATAGATCAGATTCATTTTCTGAAATTACCAAAATATGTAAATCTGAACTATCTAAGATCGAATTTGGAATCTTGGCGCTGTTATAGCCCTCTAGATAAGGGAAAACTAATGTTTCTCCTCCTACCAATATTTCAGACCAAACATTTACACCTTCAAGCGTTGAAGTTGCTGAAAAAGTTTCTAAAGTAACAAAATCACTTACTGATATATTTTTAGTAACTTCTCCTGAAACCTCTAAATCCCTATCTATATAAATACTATCGTGGTAATCATCATAATCCGTTGTAGTTGTTATAACAAAATCTTTTGTGCCATTGACAACAGGAAGTTCATAACTTAAATCATCGTTACCTGATGGAGTATGAAACCCATGATACACTCCATAAAACATAGCTGTATATTTATTCAAAAAATCATATGAGAAATTTACGTTAATTGTTGCTGGATTTGTTTCTACAGTCCAATCTTCAAAATTCATATTTAAAGTTGCTAACTCATCTTTATTTGCATTTATTATTTCTATATCATAACCATATTTATTTTGATATTGGTCATAATATTCATATACAACAAAAACACTGTAGTTTCCATCTTCTGCTTCTGGTGTAAAAGCATATCTTCCTAAAGAACCTGTTAGTTCATTCCAATCCCCTGATTTACCATCTTTGTAAGCAAAAAATTTAACATTTGTCTCTATTTCATTTACAAGCGTATTAATTACTATTTGTTCTGGGCTTCCGTCGTCACCAACATTTTGACCAGGAATACAAGAAACAAATAAAACTGCAGTAGAAATAATTAGTACAAAAAACAAAAATTTTTTCATTTAAATCCCCCTCCTTTGTGTTTTCTTTTTTTTTGTAAATATTATACTCTTTATTTGTTTAATATTCATATATCATTAATTTCATTTTAATTATATAAAAATAAAAATAAACAAAAAAAGAATATAATTAACAATAATGAAATCATTACATTTGGTAATAATCGCCAACAGAAAACGGGCTTGTTAGCCCGTTTTTTTAATACATTTTATTGATTTTTCAACGTCTATATCAAATTCTAAATATGATTCATTTCTTAAATTATAAGGTTCATGATAATTGTACTGAAGTTCTTCAAATGAATTAAGGTTGACTCAACCAACCAATTTTATTATGTTATAATTTTATTTATAGAAGATTGTTAGTTTTTTCATCAAAAATAATAAATAGATGCGATGAACTATTGAAAATTATTGTACAAAATTTATCTGAAAGAACGATGGAAATGCGTTAAAAAAATTGTATGTCTGAGCTGTTTTTTGCGAGTTTGCAATTTTTAGCATTTCCAAGTGATTGAAGATATTATTTTTTCAATAATTTGATCTAGTGAAGAGCTCTTTTTATTATTTAAATAAAAATGAAAATCCTAAACACCCCCATGCTTCGCATGACCCCTCTTAAACATTAATAGGGGATTTATTTTCTTCGAAAATTGACTGATTAGATCCTTACGACTCACTTCGTTCGCTCAGGATGACATAAGTAATTTTTTAAGAAATTAATTATATAGGAGTTGATCATTTTGCAAGCTTTATTAAGCATATTACCAGAGCCATTTTATTCTGAAATTTCAGAATTATGGGAAAAACTTGAAAATAAATTTGATGTCAAATTTATTCAAAACAGCGTTCCTTTTCCACATTTTACCTGGAACGTGGCAGAAGAGTATCTTATAAAAGATAAACTCGAATATTTTAGAAAAGGTTTTAAAAAAGTTGATTCTTTTGTTATTAAAACTTCTGGAATAGGTGTTTTTACAGGAGATAAAAAAGTGTTGTATATACCTATAAAACCTACTGAAGAACTTTTGAATTATCACGAATATATTTGGAATTTGTGCGAAATAAACAAAACTCAAATGAATGAATATTATTCACCAGAAAATTGGTTTCCACATATTACATTAGCTGTTGAGGATATTAAAACTGAAAATATAGGAAAAGTTGTAGAATTCTTGGCGGATACAAAATTCAAATACGAAATAAAAATTGACAATATCTCATTTGTATATAGAGAAGTTGGAAAAGAGCTCAAAGTAGAACGTTCCTATGGGTTGGATTATTAAAGGTCAAATTTTACTTTGAAATTTTGTATATAACTTCTACCAACTTTTAAAATAGTACCTTCTTTGTCGCTAAGCTCTACAATATAATCTCTCAAGAACTGTTTTTGTATTTTGGCAACTTTATCCATTGCCACTATATAACTTTTGTGTATTCTCAAGAACTTTTTGGGATTTAAATTGATTTCTAATTTTTTCAAAGATGCATCATAAAAGTGTTCTTTATCGTGTGTACACAAAAATGTGTACTTTTCTTGTGCTTTGAAATAATATACATCTTCTTCGGGAATTATAGTTATTTCATTATGCCCTTTTATAGAAAACCTCGTAATATACTCTTCTTTTTTAATTAATTCTTTGATCATATCAAGCATGCTTGAATCCAATTTCTGATTTTTATCTATCACTCTGTTTAATGATTTTTCTAATCTACTCTTATCCATAGGTTTCAAAATATAATCCACTGCATTTTCTTCAAAAGCTTTTAGAGCATATTTTTCGTAAGCAGTAACAAAAACAATCATTGGGTCGTATTGGATTTCTTGAAGAACTTCAAACCCATTTTTCCCAGGCATATTTATATCCAGAAAAATCAAATCTGGTCTTTTAGAATTAATCTCTTTTATCGCTGCTTCCCCATCTTCAGCTTCTCCAACTATTTCGATATAATCAAAATCCTCGAGCATGTTTTTTAGTCTATTTAAAGAATGTGGTTCATCTTCGGCAATAATACAACTTATGGTCATTTTTTAGCCTCCTTTAGAGGAAATTATATTTCAACTGTTACACCATTTTTTTCATTTTGTTTTATTTCTAATTTTGCATCTTCTCCATACAAAATTTTTAATCTTTCTTTTACAGACCTCACACCAAAACCGAGTTTGAAATCTTTACTTTCAATTCCTACCCCATCGTCTATAACAGAAATCTTTATTTTTTTATCCACTGTTTTTATAACTATTTGTACTTTACCATTTCCTTTTTTTGGTGAAATTCCGTGTATTATTGAATTTTCCACTATTGGTTCAATACACAAAGGAGGTATTTCTGCATTTTTCAATTCAGGATTACAAATTATTTCGTATTCCATCCTGTTTCCGAGTCTGACTTTTTCAATGTCCAAATATTTTTTTACCAAGTCAATTTCCTGTTCTAAAGTATAATATTCATTTTCAGACGAATACAATATTTTTCTGTAAATTGTAGATAAGTTCAAGATCATTTCTTCCACTTTTTCGGGATGATCGTAAACCAAATCAAGAATTGTATTCAAAGTATTGAACAAAAAATGGGGGTTTATTTTTGATTGTAAAGCAGCTAATTCAGATTTTAAATTCAATTTTTCCAGTCTTTCGTTTTCTTTCATTTCATTTTCTATGTCTGTTTTAAGCTTTTTATATATAAATCCTAAAAACACTACAATAAAAATAAGAATTATATTAGTTATCATCAAAAAATTTTGAACCGCCTCTGATACACTGAACATTTGAATAGGTAATAGAAGTCTGGATAAAAATAAAGATAGCTCTATTCCCAAAAACAACGACAAGAATATCAATAAAAGTTTTGAAAGTCTTTTGAATATCTTTATTTCTATCGTTTCTCTAAGATATCTTTTGAACAGTGAATCAATAACAAAATAAATATACCCAACAGAATTAGTGAAGATAAGCGATATAGCTATATTTATATTGTATCTGTAAAAAGTAGAAGAGATCAGAACTATGATCATGGAAAGGATAAACCCAGATATTTGGTTTATAATAGTTATTTGCAATAATTTTTTTAACATCATTTTACCCTCTGAAGAATATCTATTCTATCTATAATTTCTGTTCTCATTTCTGGGCTTATATCTTCAGAGATAAGATGTTCATAAATTTGAATGGCTTTTTCATATTTTTTTTGTTTTTCATAAACTAAGCCTAACTTATATTTTATTTTTTCTATTTCTTCTTCAATTTCACCATCTTTATAGTTTATTATTATATGATTATAATCTTCAGAAGCTATACCTAAACAAAAAGAATTTGAACTTGTAAAGCAGCTTTCGGCCCTAATAAATCTATATTCTAATTTATCCTCTCTTTCTATAACATCTTCCATTTCGGTATAACCTGAAATGATATACCACATTTTAGAAGGTGGAAACCACTGATAATTGGATATTTTTATCAAAAGAGAACCATATTTTAAATGATAATACGGTTTGTTTTCTATTCTAAAAGCTTCTTCATAAAGTTCTTTTGCCCTATCTAAAGATTCTTTGTCCCCCAAATCTTCATATATCTCTGCGAGCTTTGACCTGGATTGATGATCAGTCTGATCATATGCAACCCATTTTTCTAAAACTTGAATTTGTTTTTTAGTTTGATCAATATTCAAAGAAAAAACAATTGTTATTAAATTTATTATTAAAAATATAGATAGTATTTTTTTTAAACCCATGAGTTAGTCACCCTTTTTGGTAAAATAAATTTATTAAATTTATTTTGTTGTTAGTTGGAAAAGTGAAAAAGTTGAAAACTTTTTCAGATGGAAGTTGGAAGTTGGAGGTTGGAAGAAAAACCAACAACCAGCAACCAGCAACTAAAAACTAACAACAGGAATCGCCAAGCGATTCCTAATCCTCCAACAGAAATTGCCCCCGAAGGGGCTATTTAATTAAATTAAAATCCAAATGTGAATCCAGCCGAAATGTTGTAGAAATAAATATATTGTTGCTCTAAATCACTGACATTATCTCCATTTTCAAATTTCCACCCATCAAATGAAGCACCTACAATATATTGTCCTCTAACATAAACACTCATAAAATCTATTGGAGTTACGGTAATTCCAGCATATGGACCAAAAGTAAATGCTTCAAAACTTATCTGGTTTAGATATGGTGATGTCCCTCCAATGAAGTCAGCTGTTTCTGTTTCTCCATTTTCTTGTTGAACTACTTCAATTATCTGTGTGAATCCCCCAAGTCCTGCGCCTAAATCAAAAGCTACATATTTGCTTGGAGATAGTTGAGTAGAAACATTAAATGCACCATAGCTGGCTGTATATTTATAATCACCTTTTTGGGAATAACCTCCCCATCCTTCTCCTCCCATAAATATAGGAGCTTCTCCAATTCTACCCATTCCGCCTCCACCAAAGGCAAATATTCCGTTAGTAAAATCAAAACCATTATCCAAAGGATCAACTATTTGATCACCCGGTATGAATACAACTGATGGTCCACCGCCACCAAATTGCACAGCAAAACTCATCAAAGCAAATAAACTAACAATAGATAAAACCAATAATTTTTTCATTTTTATTCCTCCTTAATAATATTTTGTATTTGTTCTTACATTTACACTTGTATTAACATCTAAATAATTTCTTGATCCAGAAGGGATTTCGAATTCAAATTCTCCAGCTAAAGAACTTATTGTTATTTCTGTATCATCATTCCATTTTTCAAGAAAAATTATTTCTCCAGATAACCCTGTACTGTTAATAACCAAATTCTCTAAAAATGAAGTTTTAAACCTTAGATCAATGTCTGTACCAGATATGTGCATATTTCCTGTGTTAATCAGCCCTTTAATGCCTATTCCTGTTCCAGATATATCGATATCTTTTGAATTTATATTAGAATTGATGTCGATACCTGTTCCGTCAATGTTTAATTCGTTGGTAGTTACTTCACCTACTAAATTAATTCTAACACCAGAAATATTTATTTCTTCATAGTTATGATCTCTACCTATTTCAACATTCACTTCACTTCTAAAAGGGAAACTCGGTGTTTCAATATCCATTGAGTCATCTTTTATATCTACATTTTTTACATGAGAAATATAAATATTATCCCCTCTTACAAATTCAACGTTTAAATTAACCCCTTTAATATATATTCTATCTTTTGTATCATAAATATTTGAATTATAAACTCCACTATTTTCTGGATAAACAAAATTATTATATTCACTTGTAACGTTTGCAATCCCAAAAGTTAAAAATACTATTATGGGAATAGCTATCCATTTATAATCCATTTTATCACTCCTTTCCCATGTAACTGTTTAAATTATATTATTTTATAAATTATTTAGCAATTGATTTATGATGTTGTGTAATTATTAAGAATTAAACGCCATTTATAGAATTAAAAATATATAAAAAAAACCACCCTTACGGGTGGCATAAATTTTGGGGATTTATATTTTAGTTCAGGGGGGTAAAACTCTTGCTGTCATTATTATTGTATTTTTATAATCTTAGATTATTCTTAAAAACGTTTGTTATAACTTAGAATACCCTTAAAATATTATCCCTTGATTTCTACTTCAAATTTTTCTTTTAATTCATTTCCTTTGTTCATGTATACTTGTGACTGTTTCATTGCCAATAATTGTTGTTTTAGTTGATCTTTTACTTCTTCAAAGTTTGCTTCTTGGGCAGGTTGTCTATCTGTTAATTTTATTACATGGTATCCAAATTGTGTTTTTACTGGGCCACTGATGTTTCCTTCTTCCATATTAAAAGCAACATTTTCAAATTCTGGAACCATTTGTCCTTTAGTAAAGAAACCCAAGTCTCCACCTTGTTCTTTTGAAGGGCAAGTTGAATACTCTCTTGCCAATTCTTCAAAAGATTCTCCATTGTCTAATTTTTCTTTGATTTCATTTGCTTTTTCTTCTGTTTTCAAAAGAATGTGTGAAGCTTTAATGCTTTCTGGTTTTTTGAATTGAGCTTTATTTTCTTCATAATATTTTTTTACCTCTATATCATCAATATCTACATCTTCGAATAGTTTTTTGATTGCATAGTTCTTTAAAATTTCTTTTTTTGCTGACTCTAATTCATCTATAAATTCTTCATCTTTATCCATTTCTGTTTCAATAGCTTCTGCATACATTAATTCCTGATTGATTAATTCTTGTAATAAGTGTTTTTTACCTTCTGGTGATTGAAATTGCTGTCCTCTTTGACCTAATCTTTGAAGTAAAATGTTTACATCTTGCTCTGTAATTTCATTTCCGTTAACTATAGCTAACACTTTGTTTTCTGACATTAAAATACTCTCCTTTTTTTATAGTGATTTTATCCATAATATAAATAATATCATCTATATATTTAATCATTAAATACGCAATATTAAAGCTTTTTTAATATATTTGACAGAGCCTTAATAAAAGTTTTAGTTTCATATTCATTTCCTACTGTAACTCTTATGAATTGTTCTAGCTCTTCATTATATTTTCTCGTAACAATTCCTTCTGAGAATAACTGATTATATACAAAATCAGCATCTTCAAACTTTAATAAAACGAAATTCGTCTTCGATTCTATAGAGTATTTCTTAAAATTTGCATAAATTCTATCTCTATTCTTTTTTATTTCTTCTGTACTTTTTTCAATTTCTTCATAGTTTTCCAATATTTTTTCTATGACTATTTCAGATAACTTATTAAGTGAAAACGGGGATACTAACTTTCTTATTTCTAAACTATATTTAATAGAGGAAATGCTATATCCAGCCCTTATTGCAGCTAATCCAAAGGCTTTTGAAAATGTCCTTGTTATTATTAAGTTATTATATTCCTTTATTAAAAACTTATAATCTTTATCGCTAAAACTGTAATAAGCTTCATCTAAAAGAACATTTACTCCAGTATCTAATATTTCTATTAATCTATCTTCCTGTATTTCTGTTCCTGTTGGGTTATTTGGAGAGCAAATAATCACAAGATCATCTTTTGAATTTATATCCTTTTTATTTATCTGAAACTGAAAATTCTCGTTCAAAGGTATTTTTTTTAATTGTTTTCCATGTTTTTTTGCAAAAAATTCGTACATACCAAACGTTGGGGTGTTAATTATTACTTTCCCTTTGGTATTCAATATAATGAGATCTAATAATTCGTCACTTCCGTTACCAATATTTATATTTTCAGGTTGTAATTTTTCGAAATTAGCTATTTTCGAAATGACATTCTCCGAATTAAAATCTGGATATCTATTAAATTTGGTATTTAAAATTTTTAACGAAATCTCTTCTCTTATCTTTGCTGGAAGATTATACGGACTTTCATTCTTGTCTAAACAAATCAAATCTCCACTGTTGTTTTTATAATCTATATCCATTATTTTCTTCTTCCCTTCAACTCTTTTAAAATTTCAGAAAAAGAAATACCTTCATAACTTAAAACAACCAACAAATGATAAATCATATCAGCTGTCTCGTAAATTCTTCTTTCCCTATTTTCAGCAACCAACACTTCGACGGCTTCTTCTCCAAATTTTTTGAAGATTTTTTCTTTCCCTTCTTTGAATAAAAAAGAAGTATATGATTTTTCGTCTGGATTCTCTTTTCTTGATTTTATAACATTTTCTAACTCTTGTAAAATCGAGTAAGAATAATCTATCCTGTCTTCTTCTTTTGGTAATTCCACTTTTTCAGAAAAACAACTTTTTGTCCCGAGGTGACAAGCTGGACCTATTTGTTCTACAGTTAAAAGTAGAGCATCGTTGTCGCAATCTAATCTAATATCTTTTAAAAATTGAAAATTTCCACTTATCTCACCTTTCATTCTAATCCTGTTTTTTGTTCTTGAATAATAAAATAAATTTCTTGATTTCAAAGTTCTTTCCAAAGCTTCTTTATTCATATAACCTAAAGTTAAAACCTCTTTTTCTTCATCTTGAACTACAATTGGAACTAATCCGTTCCCTTTTTCCCAGTCTATTTTATTTAACAAATCATTTGATAAAATCATTATTTCTCCTCCTATTTTTTTAAAAAATTATAAATTTAAAAATTTTTATTTTTTAATAAAAACATCTTGCTTCATAACACACCTCCTAAAATAAATAAAAAAAACCGATCACGTAAAAACGTGACCGGCATCATTGTTTTTTAATCAGCATGCAAAAATTTGACGTGCTGAGATGCGGCCACGCCAAAGATGATGCATTTTATTTATTTTTATAATACTTATATTATCCATATAAATCATTCCTTTTACTTTTTATTCTCTGAAATCTCCAACTTTCAACATCCAACAGAAATCATTTATGATTTCTCTAAAACTATACCACCATTTATTCTTATTTGTCAATTAATTTTATAATACAATTATAACCACAAATTATTTTTACTTGTAGAAACAGCTTTAACTCCATATTTAATTAAATCATTAACTTGTTCTAAATCTTCAATAAGGCCTCCAGCAATTACATTTATCCGACTACCAAATTTTTGAATAAAATTTTTAGCTGCACATGAAGGTAGCACTTCATAAGCGTCTGGTGATGTTTTTTCTATAAGATTACTTATGGAATTTAAAGAGGTAGAATCAATTACAAAAACTCTTTGTATGGTAATGAATCCCAATTTTTTAGCAATGTTTATTATATTTGATTTTGTAGTGATTATCCCGTCACAAAGGTTTTGAGTTTTTAGAAACTCTAAAAAGCTTTTATCTTTTGCTATACCATTTACCAAATCAATATTTACAAGAAGCTTCTTTTTATTCTGCTCACAAATTTCTTTTATACCTTTCAAATCATTAATATTCCCACTAAGAAGAAACAAAACATCTGAACTTGTATAGCAAGCATTTTTTATCTCATTAATATCTCTTATTCCTGGTATCGTTTTAGAATTAAATTTTATCGACATAGTTACCCCCTTAATAAAATCACAAAGTGATTTTGGCTGTTAGTTGATAGTTGGTTAGTTGCTGGTTTTTCTTCCAACTTCCAAAATACATCTTATATTCGAATATATTTTTAGCGTTTTCTTATACAATTATATCAAATTTATCCACTATAATTAAAAAATTAGTATTCCTTTTCGATATT
This sequence comes from Geotoga petraea, assembly GCF_900102615.1. NCBI lineage: Bacteria > Thermotogati > Thermotogota > Thermotogae > Petrotogales > Petrotogaceae > Geotoga > Geotoga petraea. The sequence goes on from NZ_FMYV01000007.1 coordinate 49,718, forward strand.
GTTTGTATTGCTAATTATTAAAGTTAATATTGTGTAATTACCCTAAATCAACTATAAAGGTCAATATTTATAGTTTGGAAGTTTAACTAATAATGATATAATTTTAACATAATTTCATAGGTTGGAGAATAAGAAAAGCCCATTCTAATTTTTAGGCAAGAAGTCTAATTATTTTGGTGGGTATTTTTTATTATTCATTCTAATCAAAAAGGGGGGATTTAGAATGAAAAGAAGTTCCAAATTACTTTTGGCTTTTTCCATCATTATTGTTTTAATTGCTGGGCTATTGGGTAGTATGATTCAGTCTGATTTTTATTCTGTCGATGTGAGGGATGTAAGAATACCCGCTAAGGATGGACAAGTTTTAAGTGGCTTGCTGTTTGTTCCTGAAAATGTGAGTAATGAAAACCCTGCTCCTGCAGTATTAACTATGCATGGGTACATTAACTCAAGAGAAACTCAAAGTGGTTTCAACATTGAATTTGCAAGAAGAGGTTATGTTGTTCTTTCTTTAGATATGGCTGGCCATGGTTATTCAGAACAAATAGCTGGAGATCTTTCCAGAGGTGGTTCTGATGCTTTACGATTTTTACACGATTTGGATTTTGTAGACAGTGATAACGTTGCTGTAGAAGGTCATTCAATGGGTGGGTGGTCATTAGTAAGAGCTGTTAATGACAACCCAGATTTAGTAAAAACAGTTATTTTAGAAGGTTCTTCTCCAGAAACTTACGGTTCTGGTGAAGTTACTGCAACTTCTCCATTTAATTTTGCAGTTGTTTTCAGTAAATATGACGAATTCAGTCAATTGATGTGGGGAGTAGAAGTACCTTCAGATATAGTTAAAACAGAAAAATTAAAAAAAGCTTTTGGGGTTACTGAAGATGTTGTTCCAGAAGAACTATATGGATCTTTTGTAAATAACTCTGCAAGAAAACTATATATCCCATCAAATACTCATCCTGGAGACCATCTATCTACAGAAGCTATTGGTAATGCAATTGAATTTTTACAGGATTCTATAGCTGCTCCAAATGAAATAGACCCTGAAAATCAAATTTGGCCTTGGAAAGAATTTGCAACACTTCTTGGGTTAATTGGTTTTATAATATTCATTTTTGCCGTTTCATCTTTGATTCTTCAAACAAAATTCTTTGGAAGTTTGATTCAACCTTTACCCGATTTTGGTGGAGCTCAAAAATGGGGTTGGTGGATTTCTGCAATTATAGCAACAGCTATTCCAGCAGTCTTCTTCTTTACCTTTCAAGAATGGGGTCAAGCTAATATAGCTGTTACAGCTTTTTGGCCTCAACAATTAACTAATGGTTTTGTTGCTTGGGTAACTTTTGTTGGATTAATTGCATTAGGTCTTTTCATAGTTTGGCACTTTATTTCTGGAAGAAAACAAAATGGCAACACCATTAATTATGGACTTTCGACAAGTACAGAAAACAAAAAATTTAGTTGGAACTATATAGGAAAATCTTTACTATTCTCAGTTATTGTGATGTTCTTTGCTCATCTTTTGGTAGCTATGACACAATGGGCATTTTTAATAGATTTTAGATGGTGGGTATTGGCTGTTAAACCTCTTGACTTTACTCATTTTAGAATAGTTCTCGATTACATACCTCCATTCCTATTCTTCTTCTTGATTAACGGCTTGATATTACACGTTCAATTAAGATATAAAGAAAAAGGAAATAATTTTGGTAGTCTTTTAAAATCTATGCTAACAAACGGTATAGTTAATGCACTTGGTATAGTTGTAATTGTTATTCTTCAATTGGGAAGTCTTTATATGACAGAAACTCTTTTCTTCCCATCACAATCATTATTGGGTATAGTAGCATATCAATTTGTATTTATAACTTTTGTAACTGGATTGTTCTCAACTTATTTCTTTAGAAAAACAGGAAATATATACACAGGTGCTTTTATCAATGCATTTTTTGTAACTTGGTATATTGTTGCTGGACAAGCAACTCATTTTGTATTATAATTAAAGTGTAAATAATAATTTAATATTGGCGGAGATAATAGATAGCCACATTCACTACCGGAGAAATCTGGTGGTTGAATGTGGCTTTTTTATATATTTGGAGGTGTTTGTATGATAGCTGTAATAGGAGGAGGAATTGTTGGTACTCTAACAGCTTTAGAGCTATTAAAATATTATGAAGATGTAGCTCTTTTTGAAAAAAATCCTGCTACTGGTATGGAAACAACAAAAGCAAATTCGGGAATAATACATGCGGGATATGATGATGAGCCTGATACCTTTAGAGCTCAATTTTCTTACAAAGGAAATAAAATGTATGATGATTTGGCAGAATTGTTGAATTTCAAAATAAAAAGACCAGGTTCTCATGTCGTTGCTTACAATGATGATGAGATGGAACAGCTTTACCATCTCGCAGAAAATGCAAAAGCAAATGGGTTTGAAGATGATGAATACGAGATAATTCTAAAAGATAGACTTTTAGAAATGGAACCAAATCTAAATAAAGATGCGATTGGCTCTCTTTGGTCTCCTATAGCCGGAATTGTAGATCCTTGGGAAATTGCCCAAAGAGCTTCTATTGCCATAAGAAGAAATGGTGGAGAAGTATTTAAAAACAAGAAATTTGTCAGCGTAGATAAGAAAAATGATAAATTCACTCTTCATTTTGAAGATGGTACAGAATTTGATGCTGATTATGTTATAAATGCTGCTGGTCTTTATGCTGACGAAGTAGCGAAAGCTTTTGGAGATACAGTTCCAGAAATTACCCCTGTAAAAGGAGAATATTATCTCCTTAACAAAGACATCAAATGGGTAAACTCAGTTATCTTCCCTCTTCCAACTGAAGAAACAAAAGGTTGTTTGGTATTACCTACAGTTGATGGAGGCTTTTTGATCGGCCCAAACGCAAATGAAACAGATTCAAAAGAAGATTACGCAACAAGCGAAGAAGGACTTGCAGAAATCGCAAGAGATGCAAAAAAATTAGTCCCTAATTTAAAGATAAACCCAGGTACAATCATGAAAACCTTTGCAGGGCTTAGACCAGAAACAGAGGAAAAAGATTTTTATATCGAAAAAGGGAAAGATAATGTCATACATATTTCTGGTACCAGATCTCCTGGTTTAACAGCAGCTCCTGCAATTGCAGAATATGTTGCAGATATGTTTCAAGAAAAACTGGAGAAAAAACAGAGAAATATAGAATTGAAAGGTTTAGAAAACAATCTCGAATTGATTAAACAAGATTATGATAAATGGGATGAAATGATTCAAAAAGAACCCGATTTCGGAGAAATAATCTGTTACTGTAATAAAGTTACCAAGGCAGACGTTCTATATGCAATTGCAAATGGAGCTGAAACTATAGACGAAATAAGATTCTTTACCAAATCTGGCTTTGGTGAATGTCAGGGCGGTTATTGTTCATCAAAAATCTTTGAAATATTAAAAGATAAAAAAGATGGCAAACTCAAAAATATAAAAAAATTCACAGATGACTCATGGATTATAGATTCCGAGGTGAGAAAATGAATTATAAAACAGATATAGCAGTAATTGGCGGCGGAGCAGCTGGAATGGCCGCTGCAAAAAAAGCAGCAGAAAATGGTTACAAAGTGATTTTAATTGAAAGAGACAACGCCGTTGGTGGAGTTTTAAACCAGTGTATCCATAATGGGTTTGGTCTTCAATATTTTGGTGAAGACTATACAGGTCCAGAATTCAAAGAAGTTCTGGAAGAAAAAGTTAGAAAAAATCAAGTAAAAATCATATCAAACTCAAATGTTTTAGAACTCTTTGAAGATAAAAGAATCAAGTTTGTCAATAGAGAAGGCATACATGACATAGAATTCAAGGCATTAATATTAACCACTGGAGCAAGAGAAAGACACATCAACTCTCTCGGAATAACCGGAGACAGACCTGCTGGAGTATTTACAGCGGGACTTGCACAAAGATATATAAACCTCATGAACTTGAAACCTGGAAATAAGGCTTTAATAGTTGGTTCAGGAGATATAGGGCTTATAATGGCAAGAAGATTGACCCTTGAAGGCGTAGAAGTCAAAGGGGTTGTCGAAATTAACCCTTATCCAGGTGGTCTCGATAGAAATATCCAGCAGTGTTTAAAAGATTTTGATATCCCTCTATACCTTTCACACAGTGTTAGAAAAATCATTGGAAAAAACAGAGTTGAAAAGGTTATCGTTTCAAAAGTAGACGAAAATTTCAAATTCACTGGTGAAGAAATGGAATTCGATGTTGACACAGTTGTAGCTTCAGTAGGGCTTATTCCAGAAACAAGACCTTTTGACATTGTAGATACACAAAATGGATTTTTGGTCAATAATTTGAATCAAACTAACATAGACTGGATATTCGCTGCGGGAAACTGTACAAGAGTTTTTGACCTTGTAGATTACGTTGCAAAAGAGGGAGAAAGAGCAGCTGAATATGCAAGCCAATATGTTAAAAATTCTGATGAAATTAAAAAAGAAGAGTTCAAAATAATACCAAACGAAAATATAGGGGTAATGTATCCTCAAAAAATAAAAAAAGATTATCCAGTTGAGTTTTATTTAAGAGTTAAAAAACCTATGGAAAAAATAAAAATAGAAATACCAGAATTAAATTATTCAAAAGTTTTCAAAGAAGCAGTTCCTTCAGAAATGATCAAAATAAAGATAAAAGACACATCTAACATTGAGAAAGATGTGGAGGTGAATGTCTATGAGCACAGTTAAAGAACTCACTTGTGTTGTCTGTCCAGTTGGATGCAAGATAAAAATAACACACGATGGTGAAAAAATAGAAAGCGTAGAAGGCTATAGGTGTGATAGAGGTTATAACTACGCTGTACAAGAAATTAAAAATCCATTGAGAACATTAGTAACCAGTGTAAAAGTAAACAATGGGAACTATCCTCTTGCTTCTGTTAGAAGTTCTAAAGAAGTCCCTCTAAACAAAATAAATGATTTGATGGATATTATAAAAAATACAAAAGTAGACGCTCCTGTTAAAAAAGGTGATGTTATTATTAAAAACCCCCTTGATCTTGGAGCTGATATTATTGCAACCAGAAGCGTGGAAAAAATATAAATTTTGTAGCGATGAATGTTGGAAGAAAAAAAGTCCCCTTTAAAATGAAAGTTTAGAGGGGTGTCAGTGAAACTGACGGGGTGTTTTAGAGTTTTTATTTCAACAACAACCAACAACAAAAATTGTTTCACAATTTTTATACTTATATAGCCTAATAGTTTTTGTCATGGTGCTCCCTTATGAGAATGCAGACTAAAAATAGACGGTATCTGAGAAAGATACCGTCTATTTTTATATTATATTTTTTTTAATTCTTACCATATCAGTCTTTTTAAAAACAATTCTTAACACTATTTTTTATTTATCTAAAAAAAGTACTTTATAATCATCTTGATTGTAATTCAAAAATTAGGAGGTGGAACAATGAAAAAAGCTTTTGTTGCTTTATTGGTATTGTTGGTAGGGTTAGTTGGTTTGTCTCAAGCAAAATACGTTTTCATGTTTATAGGGGATGGTATGTCTTTAACTCAAATAAAATCAGCAGAATTATATTTGAGTGAAGTTAACAACAGAGATGTTAATTTGTTAATGACCCAATTTGAAGGAAATGGAATAACAACAACACATTCACTTGACTCAGCTATTACAGATTCAGCTGCAGCAGGTACTGCTTTAGCTACTGGAAACAAAACTTTGTCTGGTGTTATAAATATGGATGAAACTAAAACTAAAAAATATAAAACAGTTGCGGAAGTTGCAAAAGAAAATGGTATGAAAGTTGGAATTATTTCTTCTGTTTCAATCGATCATGCAACACCAGCTTCTTATTATGCTCATCAACCTTCAAGAAATAATTACTATGAAATTGGAAGAGAGCTTGTAGAAAGTAATTTTGATTTTTTTGGTGGTGGAGCAGTAAAAAGTCCTGACGGTGAAAAAGGGAACTTCTATGATTATGCAAAAGAAAATGGATACAAAGTTATATTGACACAAGATGAATTTGAAAATTACGATCCAAATGGTGAAAAGGTTATTATTTTCAATGAAGAACTAACAGGTGCAAAAGCTATGGCTTATGAAATGGATAGAAAAAATACTTTCTCATTAGCTGACATAACAAAAAAAGGAATTGAAGCTTTAGATAACGAAAATGGCTTTTTTATGATGGTTGAAGGTGGAAAAATTGACTGGGCTGGACATGCTAATGATGCTGCTGCTAATATAAAAGATACAATTGCTTTTGATAACGCAATAAAACAAGCATATAACTTCTATTTATCACACCCAGATGAAACTTTAATAATCATTACAGGTGATCACGAAACTGGTGGTATGACTGTTGGTTTTGCAGGAACTGGTTATTCAACATATTTAGGAAGAATAGCAAATCAAAAAATGTCATTTGAATCTTTTGATTCAATATTATCTGATTACAAAGCAAGAAATGCTTCATTTGAAGAAGTTCAAAAAATAATAACAGAAAATTTTGGTATCACTTTCTTAAGTTCAGATGAAAAAGCTTCTTTAAAAGCGCTTGCTGATAATGGCAGTAAAGATGCTTATGATAAACTTGCAATGTCTGTTAATGATCTTGAATATAAAAAATTAGAACAAGCATATAACATGTCTTGGCAAGAAAAAGTTCCAAACACAGAATATTCTTATTTATTGTACGGTGGATATGAACCATTAACTGTTACTATTACCCATATTCTTAACCAAAAAGCAGGTATATCTTGGACTTCTTATTCTCATACAGGTGTTCCAGTTGCAACATTTGCACAAGGAGTTCATTCAGATTTATTCAACGGATTTTATGACAACACCGATATAGCAAAAAAACTTTTTGAAATTATAGGTTAATTAAAGAACTGATTACATATTTATTGGCGGGGGGATAAGAGTCCCTCTGCTTTTTACTCTTTAGGAGGATTACAATGAAATTTAAAATAAATAGTGATATAATATTTGTTCTAATATTGTCTATTTTTATAATAACTCTTATTATATTGCCAGGAATGAATCAAAAAAAAGATTATATTTATTATAAAGCTGAAGTTGTTGAAACAATTAATGATGAAGTTTTTCAATACGGTTTAGTTAAGCAAGGAAGTCAAAATGTATCTTTTAGAATTTTGAACAAAGATTTAAAAGGTGAAGAATTTTCTGTATATAATGATTTAATAGGAAAGATGGAACTTGATAAATTTGTTCAACCGGGAGATAAAGTACTTGTTGAAAGATTTAAAAATCAATTTAATGATAATTTTAGAATAGTGGATTTTTATAGATTTAATTCTGAAATATTATTATTTTCAATTTTCGCAATTATTTTAATTTTAATTTCTGGATGGACTGGTTTAAAATCATTGCTGTCATTTATGAGTACTATACTTGTAATTTGGAAAATCATGATCCCAATGTTTTTAAACGGAGGAAATCCTGTTATAATAGCTTTTTTCATCGTTTCACTTTTAACATTTATTATTATTTTCTTAGTCGCCGGGTTTAACAAAAAAGGTTTTGTTGCATTTATTGGAGCTATTTCAGGTGTTTTGATAACTGTTGTCTTATCTTTATCCTTTGCAAAACCGTTCTATATAAATGGTGCAGTAAAGCCCTTTTCAGAAACTTTGTTATATTCAGGTTATGCAAATTTAGATTTAAACCTTTTATTCATTAGCGGAATCTTTCTTGCTTCTTCTGGGGCTGTAATGGACATAGCTATGGACATATCTGCATCAATGTATGAGGTTAAAATGAAAAAAGATGATATATCAACTTTTGATTTGATGAAATCTGGATTGAATGTAGGCAGGGCTGTTATAGGGACTATGACTACTACTTTACTTTTAGCTTATTCTGGTGGTTTTGCTACTCTTTTAATGGCTTTTATGGCTCAGGGTGTTAATGAAATGGCTCTTTTAAATATAAATTATATTTCATCAGAAATATTAAATATAATTGTTGGGAGTTTTGGCCTAGTATTAACTGCTCCTTTAACCGCTTTTTTAGGGTCTATAATTATAAACCATGAATTTATTAAAGAGAATAAATCTTTAAAAAGTTTGTTTCAAAAAGAAGAATTATAAAATGAGCAGAAATCTGCTCATTTTTTTTGCCAATACATCTTTCTTTTGGTATGACTTGTTTTTAAAACACTTTTTATCCTAAGATGTTATAATTTGAGTAGATGTTTCGACTCGCTAAGCTCGCTCAGCATGACATACGTAAATATTTTCAACATTTTATTAATAATGAAGAAATATAAAAAAGAAAAGTATTGGAGTTTTACTGAGTGAAACAATATAAAAATTGATGTTGAAAAACACGGATGTTTTTCATGCGAATTTATCCACGGATGGATAATATGAGCTGTACATCAATTTTATTGTTGAACGAGGGTTAAAAAACGACCTACTTTGAATTTTTATATTTCGTAATTGGTTTTACTAATAAATTTTCTTTGAAAATTGATTGATTAGATTCTGACACATAGTAGAATTTTGGTTAAAGTCTTTTTTATATTAATCTTGATTTTATATTTTTCTAACAACTAACAACCAAAAACTAACAACCGAGAATTTGTTTTACAAATTCTCACTATCTTCCAACATCCAACTATCAACTAACAACCAAAATCACTTTGTGATTTTACTAAGGGGGTTTTATAATCAAAATTTATATAGCTTATTATTTAGATGATTTATCAGATAACCAGGTTGAATTTTTAGGGCAACAAGGTTTTGAATTCTACGAGAATGAAGGTGTAAACAAATTCAGAAAAGAATTTAAAAGTATAGATGATTTGAAAGAAATTCTGAATATAACAACTAATTTCACCATAGTTCCGTCATATGCCGTTTTGGACGATGAAGGAACGTTTTTAGATTTTGATGAAGACAACACTTATTTCAGAAACGATCTTATAACTAAAGAGCATGGAGAAGATTTTTTAATAGAAATTCTAAAAATGATATTGACTTCAAAAGATATCATAGAAAAAAGAACTATTAAAATAGACAACCTCATAAAAGAAGTGGCTGATGATTTTTTGATAAACTTAAATCTATGGGAAAAATTTGGTTACGCGAGAATTTACGTAAATATAGGGCCCGAAAAAGCTGGGTTTATTGATCTAATAAACTTTCAAAACTTATCCAATGATGGTTTTGAAGAAATTATCAAAACATTAAGTGAAGATGAAAGAATTAAAGAAATCTCAAAATATTATTTATTAAAGAATGGATTTATTAATAATTAACCAATTGAAATTAAAGCCATATAACCGCTATATAAAGCGATTATATGGCTTATTCTTATTTAAAATACTCGATTCTATATTGGGAAAAATTTACTTTTAGTTGTATTATTGTATTATATGAAAAAATTTTCAAAAAATAAAGGAGGAATGAAAAATGTACAGGGTAGCCTTATGGGGTTTTGGAGCAATGGGAAGCGGTATTGCGAGAAGCATTTTAAGTAAATATGAACTTAACCTGGTTGGAGTTCATGATATGAGAAGAGAATATACAGGCAAAGATGTCGGAGAATTGTTAGGTCTTGAAAAAGTCGACGTTAAAGTATATGATAATCCAATGGAAATGATAGATGAAACAAATCCAGACTTAGTTGTAATTGCAACTCATTCTTTTGTAGATGTTGTGAAAGATCAAATTTTATCAGTGATAAAGAAAAACGTAAACGTTCTAACCATAGCAGAAGAAATGTCTCATCCTTTCCACACACATCCAGAAGCAGCAGAAGAAATAGATAATTTAGCAAGAAGACACGGTGTAACAGTTTTGGGAACTGGTGTTAATCCTGGCTTTGTTTTAGATACTTTGATTATTGCATTGACTGGTGCAGCGTTAAACGTTAAAAGTATCAAAGCTGCCAGAATAAATGATTTATCTCCTTTTGGCCCTACAGTTATGGAAACACAAGGTGTAGGAACAACTGTAGAAGAATTCGAAAAAGGAATAGAAGATGGAACAATAGTTGGTCATATTGGATTTGAAGAATCAATATATATGATTGCTGAAGCAATGGGTTGGAATATAGACAGAATTGAACAAACAAGAGAACCTATAGTTTCAAACGTATCAAGAAAAACTAAATATGTAAAAGTGGAACCTGGAATGGTTGCAGGTTGTAGGCATATTGCAAAAGCATATATGAATGACGAACTCATGATTGAATTAGAACATCCACAACAGGTTTTACCTGAATTGGAAGAGGTAGATACAGGAGACTATATTTGGATTAAAGGTAATCCAGATCTTTCATTAGCTATTAAACCAGAAATACCTGGAGGAAAAGGTACTATGGCAATTGCAACAAATATGATTCCAGCTGTTATAGAAGGGCCAGAAGGCTTAATGACCATGTCAGATTTACCAGTACCAAGAGCTTTAATTGGTGAATTATACTAAAAATTTAATAAATTACCCACCCTATTTTCGCTGGGTGGGTTTTTTGTGAATAAGAATAATACTTTATTTTTTGGAGGTGTTAAAATGACAGCTAAAAAAGGAGATTGGGTTCAAATACATTTTGTCGCCCTTGAACCTGGAGAAAGAGCTGAACATTTACCAGAAGAGACAAAAAAAGTGCCTCTTGAAATAAGAATCAAAGGATTTTTGGAAGATGAAAAAGCCAATATTGGAGATACTGTAAAAATAAAAACAAATGTTGGAAGAATTGTCGAAGGAACTCTAAAAGAAATCAATCCAATTTATGAACATAATTTTGGAAAACCTATTCCAGAATTACTTCAAATTGGTAACAATCTTTGGGAAATTCTCGAAGAAGGTGAAAACAATGGATAAATCATACAATTCAGTAATGAACAGAAAAAACGAAATAATGAAAAAATCAGTAGGTGTAGATTATTCAAAATATGAAGTCGAAGGACTGGCCTTTGATTACGAAAAAATGATGGAAGATGCCGGATACAATCTCGAGCAAGTAAGAGAATTACAACTTGAAACCGGCGTTGGAAATACCCCTTTGGTAGAACTTAAAAACATAAACGCTTTGATAAAAAAACTATCCCCAAAGGGAAAAGGGGCAAGAATTTTTATAAAAGATGAAGAAAAAAACCCTTCAGGTTCATATAAAGATAGAAGAGCTTCTGTTTCTGCTCACAGAGCAAAAGAAATGGGGTATAAAGGTATAATGGCCGCAACTAGCGGGAACTATGGGGCAGCAGTTGCTTCACAAGCTGCAAAAAAAGGATTGAGAGCAATCATAGTTCAAGAATGTCAGGATTCAAGAGGAATTGGACAGCCTGAAATACTTGAAAAAGCAAGAGCTTGTGAAGCTTACGGAGCTGAAGTTGTTCAAATTACAGTTGGACCAGAACTATTTTATTATTTTCTAATGCTTTTAGAAGAGACCGATTATTTTAACGCTTCCTTATACACCCCTTTTGCTATTGCAGGAGTTGAAACTCTTGGCTGGGAAATAGCTCATCAAACAAGAGAAATGACAGGTAAATTCCCAGACGCTGTAATCAGCACCCACGCAGGAGGAGGAATAACAACAGGAACAGCAAGAGGGCTTTTAAAAGCTGGAGCAAAAAACACAAAGGTAATTGGTGCCAGTGTGGATTTAAGAGGACTTCATATGGCATCAGATATAGATTTTAATAAAAAATCATTTACAACTGGTCACACAGGTTTTGGTATTCCATTTGCAGTTTATCCAGATAGATCAGACGTCCCAAGAAATGCCGCAAGAGTACTTAGATACATGGATAGATACTTGCTTGTAACTCAAGGGGAAGTATTCTATATGACAGAAGCGCTTGCTAATTTAGAAGGAATGCAAAGAGGACCTGCAGGAAATACCTCTTTAACCGCTGCTTTTGCTTTGGCTCAAGAAATGGACGAAGACCAAGTAATTGTAGTTAATGAAACAGAGTATACCGGAGCGGGTAAACTACCGTCTGCACAATTAACCTTTGCAAAAGAAAATGGCGTAGAAGTTAAAAAAGGCGACCCAAAAGAAAATGAACCTGGTAAAAAAATAGTCATACCCGAACATCCTTCACAAATAAGTTATATGGAATTTGAAATAGAGGATATGAAAAAATCATATGTAAAACAATTACTGAAAAGAGATAAAAAAGAAAAATTCACTCAAAAAGAGCTGGAATTTATAGCCAAAGACACAAGAAGTACAGTGAAAGAAATCAAAAATATAATAAATGAATTTAAATAAAGAGGAGGGAATATATGGAACCCAGAAAAGATGATTTTGAAGTAAGATCAAAAAAACTTCAAAAAATGACAGATGAACAGTTGGACAATTACTTTTGGGAACTGGTGGAAAAAGTGGTAGACCCAATGATCGACATGGCATCTAAAAACACTTCTCAATCAATTGAAAGATCTGTTCTATTGAGAATGGGGTTCAATTCTATGCAAGCTAAAGAATTGGTAAATAAAATATTTGAAAAAAACTTACTTTCAAAAGGTGCTGGACACATTGTGTGGAAAGTTGCTAAAGAAAACAATATATCAGTAAAAGAAGCCGGAGAAAAAATGGTTGATGGCCAACTTTGGGATGAAGTTGATAGAATTTTCAAAGGTGGTGAAAACGTATGAAATTAGACCCTAATAAAAATTTAGACATAGATAACATCTTGAAAGACTTAGATAAATACAGGCCAAGAAGAAAAGGTTGGACTTGGAGAAAAAAACTACCTCCTGGAACAAAAAAAGGTGATTTTGAATTTTATGATATATCAGAAGATTTGAAAAATTCTATACCACTTCCAACTGCACATTATTTTGGAAATATAGACCCCCAACCAGATGCTGTAATAACTTCTGAAATAGCTTCTGGAAGATTTGAAGAAGACATCAGAAGAATGAGAATGGCAGCCTGGCACGGCGCAGACCACATTATGGTTATAAGAACCCTTGGTCAAAGTCATATCGATAGTTTAATTGAAGGTACTCCAGAAGGAATTGGTGGAATACCTATAACCAGAAAACAATTGAGAGCATCAAGAAAAGCTTGTGACCTCATAGAAGACGAAGTTGGAAGACCAATAAATTTCCATTCATACGTTTCTGGAGTTGCCGGGCCTGAAATCGCTGTTTTATTCGCCGAAGAAGGAGTAAACGCGGCTCACCAAGATCCCCAATACAACGTTTTATACAGAGGAATTAATCCTATAAGATCATTTGTAGATGCAGCTGTTGCAAAACACATAATGGCTGAAGAAGGAATGCTTCAAATTGATGGTGCACATAATGCAAATGCATCAGCAAAAAAAGCATGGAACGTTATGCCTGAGCTTTTAGTTCAGCATGGCATTAACTCATTATATTCTGTAAAAGCAGGAATGAAGAAAGAAAATATAGCTCTTTCAACCGTTCCTCCTACAACTGTTCCTTCTCCAGAATTCAGAATGAATTTGATATATGCAATGACATTGAGAGAAGTATTCAAAGATTACAAATTCAGAGCTCAAATGAACACGAGATACATAGAATCTGATTTGTTTGATGCTACAAGAGTTCATGTTTTAAACACAGTATTATCCAAACTAACATCAGCTGATATACAATCAACAATAACACCCGATGAAGGAAGAAACGTCCCCTGGCATATAAACTCAATCAGAGGTGTTGAAACTGCAAAACATACAATGGTTTCACTTGATGACATAAAAGAATACGTTCAAATAAATGAAGAAAAAGTAAGACCACAAATAAGAGATTTAAAAATGAGAGCTATTTTAATGCTCGAAGAAATTATTGAAAAAGGTGGATATTTTGAAGCTGTTGAAGATGGCATGTTTGTTGACAACGGCTATTATCCAGAAAGACAGGGAGACGGTATTGCAAGGCCAAAAGACGGCGGAATAGGAGCTGGATCTGTTGTTCCAAGGGATGAAGACTACATGGCCCCTGTTTGCAATCATTTTGGTTATAACAACCTTCCCAAAGATGAAGAATATGACAAAGTTTGTGATTTAATCGGTGGTTGTACACTACACAATCCAGACAAGATTCAGTACATAGACGAACTTGATGAAACAGATAATGTTGAACAAAGAATGTCTAATTACAGAGAAAATAAGAAAAAAGGATTAATAAAACCAGAAGTAGAATGGAGTCACGATGGTGTTATTCAAATTGATATGACTATACCTGATACACCAGAATATGCAGAAGCTGCGGCCCTTGAAATATGTAAAAAAATGAACCTTGAAGATCCTCAAGTTATATCTAAAACAGTTTTACACCCAAGCGAAGGAACATATGTTGAAATAAAAGCCAAAGTTCCATTCTTTGTAAAAAGAGATGAATTAACACTTCCAAAAAAACCAGATGTTATGGAACCAGAAGAACTTTTTGAATACTTCAAAAACAGAAAAGTAAAAGTGGTAGCTGGTACAGTTGGAAATGACGAACATAACGTTGGCTTAAGAGAAATATTGGATATAAAACACGGCGGAATTGAAAAATATGGTGTTAAATACACATATCTTGGAACATCTGTACCACCAGAAAAAATGATAGATGCAGCCATTGAAATCGGAGCAGACGCTATATTGGCTTCTATGATAGTTACACATAACGATATACACATTGAAAGTATGAAAAAATTACACGAATTGGCTATTGAAAAAGGAATAAGAGACAAAGTTAAGATAATTGTCGGTGGAACGCAAATCAACAACGATATGGCAAAGGCAAACGGTATGGATGCCGGATTTGGAAGGGGAACAAAAGGTCTACACGTTGCTACATATCTTGCGAAAAATTTAGATTAATTAAAAAATCCGGGCTCAAAAGCCCGGATTTTATTATTGTCCTTCTTGTTTGAAATCCATTGTATTTCTTATAAGATTTTCATTTTCTCTCCAATTTTTTCTTACTTTTACAAAAAGTTCTACATATGCCTTTTTCTCAAAAAGTTCTTCTATATCTTTTCTGGCAAGTTGACCAATTTTTTTGATCATCATACCTTTTTTACCTATGATAATTGGTTTTTGAGAATCTTTTTCTATATAAATATCCGCCCTTATATAAAGCATTCCGTTGTCCCTGACTTTAAAATCTTCCACGACAACCCCTGTTGAATGTGGGATTTCTTCCCTTGTTAATTGGAATATCTTTTCTCTTATAAGTTCAGAAACTATAAACCTTGAAGGCTTATCCGAAATAACATCTTCAGGATAATATTGAGGGCCTTGTGGAAGTTGTTCTTTCACCATTGCTTTTAGTTCTGCAAGGTTATATCCGGTAACTGCAGATGTTTCTAAATAGCCTTTCAAATTTGGCAAAGATTCTTTTATTTCAGTTATTTCTCTGTTATAAATTTGCATATTTTTGATCTTATCTCTTTTATTTATTATTAAAAGAGTTGGTATATTAGATTCTGCAACAATTTTTGCAACCCTTCTATCTGAGTTTCTTATTCCATCAGTAGGATCTAATACAAACAGTATCAAATCTACACCACGTAAGGCTCCTATTGCTATATTAACCATATATTTGCCCAATTTATGCAAAGGTTTGTGAATGCCCGGGGTATCAACAAAAACCATTTGAGCATCTTCTTCAGTCAAGATAACATTTATGCTGTTTCTTGTGGTTTGTGGTTTGTCTGATGTTATAACTATTTTTTGATGAACTAAAGAGTTTATCAGTGTAGATTTCCCAACGTTTGGCTTCCCAGCCATAGAAATAAAACCACTCTTATAATTTTCCTTATTTTCCATTAAATGACTCCTTTTTAACATAAAATGCTCTGCATTTTATTTGTTGGTTTCTTGTTGTTGGTTGTTGTTTTTTATCTATTTTAGATGTTTATTCAGTTAAAATAATAAATAGAAGCGATGAACTATTGAAAATTATTGCACAAAATTTATCTGAAAGAACGCTGAAAATACGTTAAAAAAATTGCATGCTCTTATAAGATAAATTGTTTTGCAATTTATCTTGTTGTTAGTTGGAGGATGGAAAGCTAGACCCTTTGGCAAGTTTAGGGTGACATTACGATTTGTCATTCTGAGCGACGGTTTTTTGGAGTCGAAGAATATAAAACTCTATCAATTTGCTTGGCAAATTTACTGAAGAGACCTTTCGACAAGCTCAAGGTGACATACGCAATATTTTCCAAAATATGTTACAAACAACTAACAACCAGCATCTAACAACAGGAATCGCTAAGCGATTCCTACTCTTCCAACCAAAATATCTGATTTTTCAGAATTTTTTTAACGCTTCAAGAACATGCCTTGTTGCTCTACAATCATCTTCATTATAATCATATATCTTTTGCATAACAGATTTATCGCCTTTCAAATACCTCTGATAAACTGTTAAAACTGCAAATCCATTTAAATCAGTTCTCCATTCAAACCCAAAATACTTACTTATATCTTTCAAAGAATAAGAAGTAACAGGAAATGAAAAATCTTTGAGGATTACATCAAATAGGTCTAGAGAATCTTCCAAGATTTTATCTATTTTTGATTTCAATTCTGGTCTGAATTTAGATATTTTTCTCAAGGCTTTTGTATCATGAACGTCGTAATGAACTAATTTCTTATTTCTGTTGTCCAAATATTCTATCATTTCTTCAAAATCATTCTTGTTCTCATCTTCAAAGAAAAACGGAATATATTCATCATTATCCAAAAATCCAAAAAGAAAATCATGATTATCATAGGTTTCCACATCAAAAACTATGTAATCATCAGGTAGGTTTATTTCATTTAATTTTAAAGTTTTATCTTCAAAAACAGATTTCATGTTGAATAGAGCTTTTCTTTGAAATGATCTAAAACCATCTATTTCCTCTCTATTGTTAATAACTTCAAGAGGATCTACATTCATCTTTTCAAAATCCTTTAAAACCTTTTCGCTAATCGATGGAATAACCGTTAAATCACCTTTTTTTAGCAATTCTTTGTGGCATTCGGTTTTTATTTTACAAAACCTACAATGAGAACCAGGATTTCTATATCCTTTTTTCAGTTTTCTCAATTCTTTTAATATATTCGGTTCTCTTATGACAAGTCTATCTAAATTTATATTTTCTTTCTTCCCATCTACAAGCTCTATCATGAATCCCTCAACCTGTTTTCCTTGATCGGTAAAATATTTGTAGGCTAAATAAGCGTGTATCCAGTGGTAAAACCTCAAATTATTACCCGTTCTGACAATGTGGATGATGTTATCTTTGTAGCTTTCATAATTTGCTTCGAGTTCCATCCCTTCTATATTTACCTTAAAATATTTACCAGGTCTTTTAAAAGTTTCCACAAAATCAGGACATTGTTTCAAATTTTCCAAATAAAGTATATCCATGCAACACACCTTTTCTAAACATATAAATTATAATACATGTAAATTTCTTGCTACTTTTTTTAATTCTTCTATCTGGTTATCACCATTAACGATGATATCTAAAAGAATATCTTCTAAAGCGTTCCAGAGATTCTTTTCTTCTCCATCAGCATTTATTTTTTTACCAGTTTCTTTTAAACCAGTAATATATTTAATCAAAAATCGATTTTTCTCATATAATTCCCAAACTTGTTCTTCTTTTATATATAATTTCAATTTTATCGTCTTTAAAAGTCTTTTAAAATCTGATTCTCCAAGAGACTCTATAAACACTCCCATTAAACCTTGCGAAACTAATGCAGGATTATAGGTTTTAAAGTGATTCAAAAGTTTTTCTTTCAAAATGATTTTTAAAATCAACCATAAATACTTTTTTTCATATGAATTGTTCAATTTGTTAGCCATTTTTACATACTCATTCGTGTCTATACCGAATATGAGCATTTTACCTGAGTTTAAAACTGATACTGTAAAAATATTTTCTTTAGAGGTCAACAAGTCTGGTATTTCTGATTTTATTAAACTCATATTTTTAATGGCTTCTTCATATTTTTGAATGTTTATAGAGTGGACTTCTTTTCTATTCTCAAAGTTGTAAGACAGTATATCAAGTTCTCCACTTTCCATAAAAAAATGAGCATAATCCATAAAATCTTCCCAGTTTGTCGGAAGATCTAATTTTTCAATATTATAAGACAATTTGTTATCTTCAAATTCGAGAGTTATATCTTTTTCCATTACTTCAGAAGCCCATATTTCAAGAGCTCTATCATAATCTGCTAAAACAACTTCGCCTTTTCCAAATTCTTTTGATTCACCCTTCAAAAGAATAATAGAAGGAAAAGTTATTTCTTTCAAATCTTCTTCTACAATAAAGTCGTAAACCCCTGAATCCAAGTTATCATAATCATTAATAATATTCTCAAGTTTCATATTTAGCCCCCTTAACCTTGATATAGACGTGCAACATCTCCTATTTCATAGAATAGATTGGCTAATTCTTTCAAAAAACCCAACCTGTTGAGTCTGATATCTTCGTGTTTATCCATAACAAAAACATCATCAAAATATTTATCTATAGATGATTTTAATTCTATTAAATCATTAATTGCCTGTTTATAATTCATAGTTTTGATAGATTTTTCGAATTTCGGTTTTACATCGAGGTATTTTTCAAAAAGATCTTTTTCAGCTTCTTCCTTAAAATTTCTTCCTGAATATTCTGTACTGTTATGATTTTTAGAAATGTTGTTAACCCTTTGAAAGGCTGTAATAAATTGTTTAAAATTTTCATCGTTTATAAACTCATTTAAAGCTTTTCCAGATAAGAAAGCCCTAATAGGTCTATTCCAGTTGATTAAAACTGCATTAATTACCTCTGAATTAATATCCGATTTCGATAATATAGTATGAAGTCTGCTCGATATGAACTCTTCCATCTTTTCTTCATCATATTCTAATTTCAATATTTTTGATGATTCATTGATTATTGCTTTTAGATCCAAATCCCATTCATTTTCTATTAATATTTTTATTACCCCAAAAGCCTTTCTTCTCAAAGCAAATGGGTCTTTTGATCCTGAAGGTATTTTCCCTATACCGAAATATCCCACTATGTCATCTACTTTATCTGATAAAGATACAATGCTTGATTCTATACTTTTTGGCACATCATCAGTTTCGTCAAAAGGCCTGTAATGTTCTGAGGCTGCCATGTATATTTCTTCTGGTTCGCCTTTTTTTTCTAAGTATATTCTTCCCATGATTCCCTGCATTTCAGGAAATTCATATACTACGTTAGAAGTCAAATCTATTTTAGATAATAAAGAAGCTCTTCTAACTTTTTCTAAGTTTTTTAACCCTATCTTATCTCCAATATAAGAAGACAAATCTCTCATTCTTTCTATTTTATCAAAATATGAACCAAGCCCTTTATGGTAAGTTACTCCAGACAATTCTTTCAACCTTTTATCTAAATCAGTTTCTAAATCATCTTCATAATAAAACGCAGCATCATCTAACCTCGCGTTGATAACTCTTGAATAACCATCAACAACATTTTTCTCTCTTCCATAACCATCTTGGAAAGAAACATATTTGTTCGATACTTTTCCGTTTTCTTTGGCTACAAAGCTTCTTTGATGGTGTTTTACAGTTACAGTGATTATTTCTTGAGGCAAACTCATATACTTTTCTTTGAATTCACCTATTACTGCTGTGGGATATTCTGTCAACTCAGCAATTTCTTCTATCAAAGCTTCATCTTTTTCTACATCTAATTTATTTTCTAATTTTATCTTTTCTAATTGCTCTCTAATAATCTGTTTTCTTTCTTCCAAATCAACTATTACATAATTTTCTTTCATTTTTGTGAAATAATCATCAATTGTTTCTACTGTGATTTTTCCACCAAAAAATCTGTGACCAAAGGATACGTTAGATGCTTCTTTTCCAAATGCCTTTATGTTTAAAACTTCATTGTTGAACTTAGACATAATCCAATGAACAGGCCTAACAAATACAAACTCACCCTTTCCCCATTTCATAGATTTTTTGAAAGTCATTTCTTTCAGCATTTTTGGGATCTCTGTTTCTAAAATCTCTTTGGTAGACTTCCCTGGTTTGAAGATCTCTGCAACAACATATTCCGCACCGTTTATTTCTTTGTATTTGACATCATCTTCTGTCAACCCAGCCCCTTTCAAAAAACCTTGAAAAGCCTTTGTTGGATTGCCTTCTTTGTCAAATGCTATGTTCTTTGGCGGTCCCTTTTTTTCTTCTGTAATATCTGGTTGTTTTTCTGCGAAACCTTCTATCAAAGCACCAAATCTTCTTGGAGATATAAAAGTTTTCATATTTTCGTATTTCAAGCTATTATCTTTAAAAATTTTTCCTAATTTTTCTTTTAGTTGATCGATTATGTTTTTATATTCACTTGATGGAAGTTCTTCTACTCCAATTTCAAAAATTGCTTTATTCATTTTTTCCGCCTCCATCAACACTTTCAACGTATTTTTTTGCAACATTTCTGGACATATTTCTTATGTCGAGAATATATTTTTGTCTTTCACTTACAGAAATAGCATTTCTCGCATCCAACATGTTGAACGCGTGGGCTGTTTTTGTTAAAAAATCAAAAGCTGGTAAATACAAGTTTTTTTCTATTAGTCTTTCAAATTCGCTTTTGTATAAGTTATACAAAGATTCATACATTTTTATATCAGCTTCATCAAAATTGTAAATTGAAAACTGCCTTTCATTTTCTTTGTATAAGAGACCATATTTAGTGGTTTCATTCCATTTTGTATCGTACACGTTTTCAATACCTTGGAGATACATTGCTATCCTTTCTATACCATAAGTTATTTCAACGGTTATCTCATCAAGGGGAATTCCACCCATTTGTTGAAAGTATGTAAATTGGGTTATTTCCATTCCGTCTAGCCAAACTTCCCATCCGACTCCCCAAGCTCCAAGAGTCGGTGATTCCCAATTGTCCTCAACAAATCTTATATCGTGCTCTTCTGGTTTTATTCCCAAAGCCTTTAGAGAGTCTATGTATATATCTTGTATATTTTCTGGAGATGGTTTTATTATCACCTGGTATTGATAAAACCTTTGCATCCTGTTTGGATTTTCACCATATCTACCATCAGTTGGCCTTCTACAAGGTTGTACATAACCTACTTTTACCTCATCATTTGACAACGCTCCAAAAAAAGTAGAAGGAGAATAGGTGCCAGCACCCATCTCCATATCATAAGGTTCCTCTATAATGCAATCTTGTTCAGCCCAGAATTGGTGTAGTTTTATTATTAAATCTTGTATAAGCAATTTAGTTAACCTCCATAATCAAAACATTATTCAAGAGATATTAATAGTGGGTAATGTTTTTGTCCACCGTTATGTATTTCTACTTCAACATCTTCATATTTTTCCAGAATATTATTTATCATTTCATCTATTTTATTTTTATCTGAGCCTTCTCCATAGAAAATAGTGATTATTTCGTACCCTTCTTCAAGATATTCTAATAATAATTTTTGAGTTTTTTCGTACATATCTTCGCCATGTTCTTTCAATTCTTTCCCAGAGAATATTAGGTATTCATCTTTTTTTATCTTTTCTCCGTTAATTTCAGAATCTCTTGTGGCGTGTGTAACCTGAATTGGAATAATAGATTTAACATATTCATCCATCGATTCAAACAGTTCATCCTTTTCTAAATTATCATCAAAGCCAAGCATTGAAGAAACGCCTTCTTGGACATATTTTGTTGGTATTACAAGAATATCTTTTTCTGTCATTTCTTGCACTTTTTCAGCCGTCATAATGATATTTGGGTTGTTTGGTAAAATAACAACTTTATCATATGGCAGACTCTCTACAGCTTCAGTCATATCTTTTATACTCGGGTTCATAGTTTGACCACCTGAAATAACCCTGTTGACTCCCAAAGATTTTAATACATTTGATATACCTTCACCAGGTGAAACAGCAACTACACCCCAATTTTTATCTTCGTTATCTTTTACTTCAATTGATTTTACTACATCATCAGAGTTTTCTTTCTGTGCTAAATTTTCTACAACATGTTTGTGTTGTTGTTTCATGTTATCTACTTTTATTTTCATAAGTTCACCGTATTCCAAAAATTTTTCAAAAACACTTCCTGGATGGTTTGTGTGAACATGAGTTTTTAAATATTCGTTTTGATGTACAAGAACAATTGAATCTCCATGTTCTTCTAAAAAAGATCTAATTTTATCCATTTCTTTTTTCGATATTTCTGGTTCATCTAATTTTAAGACACATTCTGTACAATACTGAAACGTTATATCTTCATAAGCGATATTCGCTAATTCATTAGAAGTTGCTTTCTCCAAGGCTTCAATTTTAACGTCTGTATCACCATGAACGGATTGATTAATACCTCTAAATATATAAGCTAAACCTTTTGCTCCTGCGTCAACAACGTTAGCTTCTCTTAACTTTTTGAGATATTTTGGAGTTTCATCAACAATTTCAAAAGCTATAGCTTCTAACTTTTCTGTGAACTCTAAAAAGTCCTTTATTTCAGATAGCTCTTCTTCTGCCCTTTCTGCTAACAATCTGATTAGTGTTAACATTGTCCCTTCAACAGGTTTTATTACTGCTCCATAAGCAACTTCTTTTGCATTTTTAAGAGCATTTATAAAGTCTGTTGTTTTGATTTTTCTTTTTGTTTCCAATGATTCAGTAAAACCCCTAAATATTTGAGATAAAATAACACCGGAATTTCCTCTTGCGCCCATTAATAAACCATCTCTAAGGTTTTTTAAAACATCTTTTGATGAGTTATGGTTTTTTAATTTGTCTAACCATTCAACTGCTTCAAGCATTGCTGAAGACATGTTTGATCCAGTGTCTCCATCTGGAACAGGGAAAACATTTAAAGCATTTATTTCGTCCTTGTTGCTAACTAAGACTTGTGCAGCTTTTTTGATGCCGATATATATATCTTTCCCTTCCAAATACATTTTCATTTAATAATCACCCTTTCTTAAAACTTTAACCCAGAAATATGTACGTTGACGAGTACATCATCATAATTAAGCATAGCTTTAATTCTATGATAAACATTCTCTTGTGTGTTTTCTGCCACTTTTTTAATTGGTAAACCATATTCTAAAACAAGATAAAGGTTGACTAAAAGTTTATCTTCTTGCTCTTCAACAGTTATGCCCTTTGACTCATCTTTTACCCAAAGACTTGCAATTTTGTCAAAAA
Organism: Geotoga petraea; assembly: GCF_900102615.1. Taxonomy (NCBI): domain Bacteria; kingdom Thermotogati; phylum Thermotogota; class Thermotogae; order Petrotogales; family Petrotogaceae; genus Geotoga; species Geotoga petraea. Next base: position 72,911 of record NZ_FMYV01000007.1, read on the forward strand.
AACCTTGTTTTCCCATTTCAACTGTTCCATATGACTCTAAAACAGCTTTATAGACTATTTCTCTTACCACATCGCCTTTAATGTTAACTTTGCCATATTCTGTGTCTACAATCATGGCTTTTCCACCTCCACTATTTTTTTATTGGAATATTCCAGGTCTATTCTAATACTGCAGATAAATAACCTACTACTGTTTCGTATTCATCCAAAGTTTCTCCACTTGTTGAATGAGAAACAATTTCAATTTTATTGAAATTTTGCTGAAGAAGTACGGAAGTTGGTCCATATCCACACATACTAATTCTTTCTTTCATTATATGCTCATACAGTTTTTCTATGTCTCTGTTTTTTATATCTTCTATAATTAATTCATCTTTTTCAACGGTAGTTTTTTGACTTTCATAGTGGTTCAAATCAGTAGAAGCAATGATTAAATCTTCTTTTGATGAAACTTGCTCTAATATTTCTCCAAGAGTTTTTGCCGTATGTTTTGATTGATCTTTCATTGCAATCGGAATGATTCTAATATCTTGTTCAAACCAATATTGTAAAAGTGGAAGTTGCACTTCAATTGAATGCTCACTTAGATGAGCTTTATAATCTGGTTCTATACCCAAAAGATTGCATAGCTCGTCTGCTTTAGTTTTATTTATTGGAACATTTCCAAGAGGTGTGGCCCATTCGCTCTTGTCCATAATCGATATATCTTCTCCCAAACCTGTGTGATTTGGACCTATTATGTAAATATTCTTTGGTTTTCCTTTTACCTTTTCTATTGCCCTGGCCGCTATTTTTCCAGAATAAACATAACCAGCGTGAGGTAAAATCAAACCTCTTTTTTGATAATCATTTTTGTTTGATTTTGGTTTTTTCTCAAACAAAAATTCAATTAAACTAAGTAGTTCTTTTTTTTGAGCTTGGGTAAAATCTTCCTGCAGCAACGGGTTTTCTAATCATAGAATCACCTCATAAACTAATATCCTCTGCTTTAGTATCAATTTCTATATTTAAAAATATGATTATGTTATAATTTCTAATGCTGCTTTCGTGATTATAAAAAATCTTACCAAAGACTGGTATGTTTTTTAAAATGCTCAAACCTTCTGATTTTTCTATAACTTTTGAAAAATTCATATTTCCTGCTTTTATAGTAGCACCATTTTTCATCTTTAATTTAGTTATCAATGATCTTTGATTCATAGAATATCCTGACTCTTCTTTTTTATTTTCTTCAGAAAACTCACTTAATAACAATTCAAGTTCGGTATTTATCATATCTGTGTCTCTATCGTAATTACCTTTTATCTTGAGTTTCACTCCTGATTCTATTTTATCTACCACTTGAGATTTACCATCTTTTTCCTCAAAAACTGGTATAGTTAGTACAGAGTTCAACTCACCAACTTCACCCTCTATTACGTATATTTCAGGTTTTGTAACTATATAAGTGTTGTTAAAACTGTCTTTAAAATTGTTTATAACTGAAATATCTTGACTCAAAATTTTGTACAAATCTTTTGTGCTATTGTTTTCCAAGTTATCTCCAGCAATAATAGTCAATTTATATTTTAAGATTTTTTCGTTTTCAAAAAAGCTATAAGTATTTTCTCCGATCTTCTTGTAAAAAATACCTTTGCTTGTTAAGAAAGAGATAACATCGCTAAACTCTAAATTAAAATTGTTATAATCAACTAAGAAATCTTCAAAATCTATAATAACATTTTTGTTTTCAAAAGAGGATAGTTCGGTTATCAACATTTTAATGGATATCTGGTTATTACTATCTTTCTGTTCTGAAAAAATTTTTAATAATTCAAACTGCTTTTCATTTGCTTTTACAAGAACATAATTTTTATTTTCAAGTTTTTCTATAATTTTATAATCTATTTTCTCCTCATTACATATTTTACCAAATATTTCTATTTTTTTAGAATTGATGATAAAAAGATTTGTTTTCAGAACTATATTCTCGTTTTCTTCTACCTTTTTTTCTACTCCTAAAGAGTTTAACAGAGAATTTAGTTCTTCAATTTCTGAAAGAGTTTTTTCGTCAGAATATATCAAATAGAAACCTTCACCTAAACTATGATACTTTAAATTATATATTTCTTCTAAAAATATCATATCAAATTTAGATTTCAATATTGTATAATTTTCGCCGGTTTTTACGGTTTTACTTGCTTGATTTGTCACTAATGTGATATTTTCTTCAGTTTTTATTTCTTCTTGATTAATTTTTTTAATAATTTTTAAAAATTCTTCTTTTTTTGATTCTACTATCTCAACAACATAATGATTATTATAATTTACTATTTTTACATCAAATATTTTTTCCAGAGGGCTAAGATCAACTTTTGATTCGACAAAAAGAATTATCTTTTCTTCAAGTTTTTCTAATTTTTCTGTTTTTGGATTCACTATTGTTTCACTTTCTTCTATTTTTTTAAACTCGATAGGAAGATAATTGTTGAAAATTTGTTCTTTTTTAGTGATTATAATGTTTTTTTCTGTGTAGAAAATTGTACGTAGCCCGTATACATTCTCCATAATCCTCAAAAAATTTTCAAAATAAATTTCATTTAAATCCAGCGAAATTTTTTCAACAGGTATCTCCTCGGATTTCATCCATTTATATCCAGTTTTTTCTAAAAATAAATTTATGGCGTCTTCTAAGAAAATGTTTTTAAAATTTATATTTTTAAAATCTAACTTCTCATTTCCTTTTACTGAAAGAATATCTCTATTAAAACTCAATTTTGAAGGGGTGTATGTGAATATTTTTATATTTACATCTTCAATTATGATCTCTTTAATAGGACCTCTACTGATTTTTATAGTTTGATTTTGATAAACCGCTTTTTCTAACTTTACATGGTGATAAGTGTTTATATCGTTTGAAACAATACTTAAAATTTCTGTATCCAAGTTTATGATGTTTCTATTTTCTTCTTGATCATAAATAACGTTAATAGAAAATAAACCCATCGAAATAAAAATATAAATAAGTAGAAATATTTTTTTCACATGATCACCTCAAATTGATTTTTTGAATTTATGAGTAAAATTCCGTCTTTAAAAATTTTTAAGACCTTCCTATCTCCAAAAAGTTCATTTTCCTTTATAGATAGAAGTGATTCGTAAAAGTAAATATAGGCTATTTTTTCTCCGTTTTCATTAACCACTCCGCTAAAAAATACTTTTTCTGGGTCCATACTTCTAAATTTTTTCTTGTTTTTCCAAATATCTTCTACCTGGATATGGTAATCATCAAAAAAACTATAAGTTTCTCCAGAAGGAATGTCTACAATATTCTCAATATAATCAAGTTCAAAATCTTTTTCTTCTACATATAGTGTAAAATCATCTTTTATATTTAAAAGATTGAAATCATTTCTTTTGATATTCAATTTATTTATTATTTTTTCTGTTTTTAAAATTTTTTCCATATCTAAAACATCCTCATCCATATTATAAGAGTTAATAATTTTTGAGCTTTCTTTTATATTAAAATCATAATTTTTTAAAAACAATAAAAGAATCAGAAGAAATAATAAAATCAGAAATTTATACCTCATCTAATCTCCCCTTATATTCAAAATAGCAATCTGGGAATTTTCAAGAGAAAAATTGGAAACAATATCAAAATCATATTTTGTTTTGAACTCAGAGTTTTCTCCTGTAACTATTAAAACTGTGGCATTCGGTGAAAGAGGATATGTATAATCAAATTCGATTAAATATGAATTCAGGTCATTTTCTAAAAAGTCAAAAAACTCTTTCAAATCCTTTTTTTGTTTTAGTGATTCCACTTTATATTTTTCAAACAAGGTATTTTGGTAGTTAATCTCTCTTTTAGTTTTGAGATATTGATCGAATTGTATATAAGAATTTGTTATCAGTAAAAATATCATGAAGAATATCAAAATATTTAAAAAATAATTTAAAATTTTCCTGACTTTAGATTCTAATAAAATCATTTTCTTCTCTCCCAAAATGTTTGTTCATGTAATCATCCAAGTCTTCTTTTAATATGTTTATATCTTCATCTTCTTCAACTGGTTTTAAAGACGTTATAAAATCAACATCTTTTAAAACTTCATAACTACAAAAGGGAGTTTTTACAACATATCTTCCTGGATTCTTACCTTTTAAAAAGTGCGGAAATAAAGTTTGAACAGGAATTAAAAAATCATATCTAATATTAAATAATATTTTGTTGTAAAACCCTTTATCTATAAGAACAAAGTATTGAAATGACCTTGTACTCTTCACTTTTTTATATTTAATTTTTTTATCTTTGGACAATCTAAAAAGTTGTTTTTTTAACTCAAATTCTGAAGGAAACTTCCATAAAAGCATATCAACATGTGAAATTTTATATTTTTTACGTTTTACCATATATACGAATTCTTTACTCATGGCAACACCAATCCACCCGTTACGGGTACAACGTTTAACAGCTTTTCTTTTTTCGAGTTAATTATTCTACCCCCGATTTTTGTGTGATCTAAAACATAGTTATTCATATAATTGTAAAAAAATAAGTACTCATCAGCTCCATCAGTATAGTCATGTTGAACTTTAAAATAAACTTCTGGATTATAAAATTCGAAATCTACAAAAGCATAAACTTTGTTCGCTCTAAAACCTGGTAACTTATACTTTTCTGAATGGGTACTACTCATTCTTGCTGACACGAAAAGTTCTGAAGCCAAATACTGCTCAGTTAAAAACTTAATTTCATCGATAAAAACAAAGTTGAAAGCAAAAACAAACCCCACAACAACTATCAATTCTATAAACATAGTCAAGCTCAATTCAAAAAGTAAAAATCCCTTTTTATATTTACATGAGTCCACCACTAATCCCCCCAATATAAACTTTTTGAAAAATCTCGTAGGCAATAGACAAAATTATTATCCCTAAAATCGATATAAAAATTGGTTCTATCATCTTTTTTATTTTTTCAGACGAATTGTTGAAATTATTCTTAAACTGTTTTTCCAAAAAATCAAAAACATCTTCATAATTTCCCTTGAATTTGGATAATGTGAGGGCAATAGATATTTCTGATATATTTTTTATGTTTTCAAAAGAATTCTCTAAGCTTTTTCCTCTCTCAATATTTACTATAACTGGCAAAAATCTATCAGTTAAAAATTTTGAATTGATTTTAGAGATAACCTTGTTTAACGCCTTGTCTATAGACATTTCATTTTTTAGAAGTATGTTGATATCTTTTGTAAATTTGTAAAGAATATAGTTTCTAAACAAATTATTTGCAATAGGTAAATATAACAAATAATTATCATTCTTTTTTGATAAAACGGCAAAAACAACAGTGAACAAAAAAATGGAAAAGAACAAATACAACAAAACATTTGTTGTACCCATGTTCAAATCAACATCTAAAAGCGAAGACAATTTTGGAATTATAAAAAAGTTCATGGAAATCAAAATAATCACAATCGAGGAAAGAACAGTCATGGGATAAATAGTCGATTTTTGTAAACTATTTTTAGTTTCGATCATTGAATTGAAATATTCTATAAGAGAGGAAAAAGACCTTATCAGTATATTCTTAGTGGTGGATATGTTCATAATATATACAAAGTATTCATGATAACTATTTGATGAAAATACTTGCTCCGCATTTTTTCCTTTTTTCAAAAGCAAAAAACTCTTTGTTAAAACTCCTCGTGTAAACTTTGAAATTTGTTTGCTCTGAATTAAGAACTTAAGTGAGTCATACAAATTGAGACCAGAATTCAACAAAAGATAGAAATTTTCACAAATAATTTTCATTTCTTCGGTGGATATCTTCTTAACATCAAAATAAAGGTTATCAACCTTTTCGTTGATAACCTTTATATCTATATTCTCTAAAATATTGTAATTTTCATCTTTCTCTTCTTCTAATAAATATGTGTTGATTACATTATTACCTTCCTTGAAAGAAAATTTGTATAATTTTTTCATCAATCACCTACATTTAATATAAAATTAAAATCTTTTTTATTATACAACAGATCCAACAATAAAATCAATTATAAACTATGTATAAGTACGATTGTTTTTGTAAATATAAACGAAAATATTATTCATAATCATTTAATATCTTTGTTTTAGAATATTATTTTTTTATGTTATAATTTATTTAGTTCAATTAATGAACTATGATGTTATTTTTAAATAATTTTTAGTTTTAATAAGTATTTTGTTGCTTTATATGGTGTATGTGAAATTTTTACTAATCAATAAATCTTAATAATCTAAAATCCTAAGGGAAAGGTGATATCATGTCTGAAACTAAAAAGATCGTTGTTTTAGGTGCAGGTTATGGCGGGGTTTTAACTGCCAAGAAACTTGCAAAGAAATTTAAAAAGAGAGACGATGTTTCTATCACTGTGATTGATAAGAATCCTTATCACACAATGTTGACAGAATTACACGAAGTAGCAGCAGGTCGTGCTCCTGAAACAGCAGTAAGAATCGAACTTGAAAAGATTTTTGCTGGAAGAAAAGTCGAACTTGTTATGGATCACATTGGAAATATCGACTTTAAACAAAAAAAGTTAGAGGGTAAAGATAAGACATATGACTATGATTATCTTGTGCTCGGTACTGGTTCAAAACCAACATTCTTTGGTTGTAAAGGCGCTGAAAAAAACGCTTTAACACTATGGTCATTTGACGATGCCGTAAGAATAAAACACCATATTATAAACAGTTTTATTAAAGCTTCAAAAGAAACAGATGTTTGGAAGAGAAGAAAGCTTTTATCATTCATTATTATTGGTTCTGGGTTCACCGGTGTTGAAATGGCTGGTGAGCTTGGAGAATGGGTAAACAGACTATCTGAAGATTACGGAATAGATAGAGCCGAAGTAAAAATCTATAATATGGATATGTTGAAAAAAATTCTTCCTATGTTAGAAGACAGTCTTATAGACAAAACATGCAATAGATTGAGAAAACTCGGTATTGAAATACTAACAGAGTCAAATATCACAGAAGTTAAAGAAGACAGAGTTGTTATTAACGAAGAAAGAGAAATCGAAGCTAACACAATAATCTGGACAGCTGGTATTGAAGGAAGTGAAGTAATTCAAAATTCAGATGATGTTGAAACCGTTGCAAGAGGAAGAGTTGAAACTGATGAATACTTGAGAGCAAAAGGTAAAAAAGATGTATTCGTTGTTGGAGACAACATTTTCTTCATCCCTGAAGGAGAAGAAAAACCTGTTCCTCAAATGGTTGAAAATGCAGAACAATCTTCCGACTTAGTTGCAGAAAACTTAACTGCCACAATAAATGAAAAAGAATTAGAACCTTACAAACCAAAATTTCACGGAGTTATGGTTTCTGTAGGTGGAAGATACGCCGTTGCTCAGGTTGGAAATCCAAATAAACCTTTAAAATTCTCTGGTTGGATTGCCATGTTCATAAAACATTTCATAAACGTTATTTACTTTATACAAATCGCTGGATTCCACAAACCATGGAATTACATAATTGACGAATTTTTTCACGTACCAGATAAAAGAAGTTTCCTTGGTGGACACTTTGCCAAAAGATCACCAAATTTCTGGTTGGTACCTTTAAGAATCTTTGTAGGTTGGAAATGGCTTGAAGAGGGTCTTGCAAAAGTTGGAGATGTAATAAAAGATCCAAGCAACATATTTTTGATACCTGCAAAAGTAACTGACGCTGCCACTGCAGCATCTGGTGAAGCCGCCGAAACCGCTACAGAATGGGGAGAAGCTTTAGGTGTTCCCGGATGGATTCAAAGCATTTCCGACTGGGGTATGAATTTAATGTTCTACACTCCTGAAGGTGACTTTACCGTTATGGCTACAATTTTCCAAACAGCTATGGTATTTGCAGAAATTATTTTTGGTATATTCCTAATAATCGGTATGTTTACAGCTTTCTCTTCATTAGCTACATTTGTGATGAGTTTACTGATCTGGGCATCTGGTACAGCTCCACTTGAAATGGCTTGGTATTTTGTTGCTGAAATAGCGTTAATCGGTGGATCAGGAAGTACTTTTGGTGTAGATTACTACTTATTACCTTGGTTAAAGAAAAAATGGAAAAATATCAAATGGGTCAAAAAGTGGTACTTGTATAGTTAATGAAATTAATGATTTATAGTTTTAAAAATATTAAATTTTGGTGATGTGATGAGTACATTTTGGAGTGAATATCCAGAAATAGAAGAAAAATTAATATTTGTAAAAAACAATATGCTCGAAAAAAGCAAAAGCAGTGAAAAGTATCTTGACCGTTCATTTGAATATCTTTATTCGACGGGCGGCAAGATGCTACGACCTGCGTTCATAATAATTGGTAGTTTATTCATGAAACAAAAACTGAACGAAGAAAAAGATAAACTGATAAAAGATCTTGCTTCTGCAGTAGAAATGCTCCATACAGCAACTTTAGTTCACGATGATGTAATAGACGATTCTTTTTTGAGAAGGGGAAAAGAAGCAATACATTCAAAATATTCCAAAGAATATGCGGTTTACATGGGAGATTATCTTTTTAGTGAATCTTTTTTAATACTTTCTGATTACAACATACCAAGAGATGTGATGAAAAATCTCGCTCAAGGTATTTCAACGATCTGTAAAGCAGAGATGCTCCAAAATCACTATAGATATGATTCAAAAGTTTCTGTTGAAGAATATTTAAAAGTGATATCTGGAAAAACAGCTGCTCTTTTTGGAATAAGTCTTTCTTTGGGAGCCAACCAGGTTGGAATAGAAGAAGAAAAGACAAATAAGTTATATGAAATTGGGAATAACATAGGTTTAGCCTTTCAAATAACTGACGATATACTTGATTTCACAAGTGATGAAAAAACTCTTGGTAAAGAAGTTAAATCAGATATTATAATGGGCTATTATACATTACCACTTTTATTGGCTTTTCATTCAGAAAACAAAGACGAGTTACAAAAAATCTTTGAAAAAGATAATATGAATGAAAGTGATTTAGATCAGGTTTTTGAAATAGTTAGAAAAAGTGGTGCAATAGAAGAGTCAAAAAAACATGCAAAAAAATACATTGATAAAGCTACAAACGAATTAGATAAATTTGAAGATACAAAAGGAAAACAAATTTTAAAAGCCATATTACCGAAAATACTAAAAAGATCTTATTGAGGTGTCTGTATGAATGTAAAATCTTTCTTTAAATTTGTAGAAATACAGACGAAGTTAGCAAGTGTGCTACCTTTTTTACTTGGAATTGTATTTGCAATCTACAGATATGATAATTTTAATATCTTTAACGTAGTCCTTATGTTCATATCGTTGGTATTCTTTGATATGACCACAACAGCTATTAACAATTACATAGACTTCAAAAAAGCAAACAAAAAAGAGGGCTACAATTTCGAAAAGCACAACGCTATGGTGAAATACAATTTGAGTCCAAATCAAGCAAAAATAACTATATTCACAATGTTAACAATAGCTGTAATAACTGGATTAATCCTTTTCTCATTAACAGATTGGTTTGTCCTACTAATAGGAGTTATCTCGTTTATAACCGGAATTCTTTATTCTTATGGACCAATTCCTATTTCAAGAATGCCTTTGGGAGAGATTTTTTCAGGGTTTTTCATGGGTTTTGTAATATTTTTTCTGACAGTATACATAAATATATTTAACACAGAGATTATTTCAATAAGCAACGAAGGTTTTAATATATATCTTTTTCTTAATCTTAAAGAATTTTTAGTTTTGTTCTTTGTGTCTTTTCCTTTAGTGATAACAATCGCAAACATAATGCTTGCAAATAACACTTCAGATCTGGAAGATGACATAGTCAACAATCGATACACCCTTCCTTATTATTTGGGAAGAGAAAATGCTTTAAAATTATTTAAATGGTCATACTACATAGGTTTTATAGATATAATAATTTTAACAATATTGGGAATACTACCTTGGATATCATTATTAATTTTGTTGGTAATTATTCCAGTACAAAAAAACATAAAAAAATTCGAAAAAATACAAACAAAAAAAGACACTTTTGTTGTTTCGGTGCAAAATCATTTTATGATAAGTTTTTCTTTTATAGCAACATTATTGGTACAGATTTTGTTATTATAAAATAGTAAGCAACACATTTATATGGGAGGTTATATTATGAAAAAGTTACTATCATTGGTAATGGTATTTACTCTTGTTGTGTTTTCCTTTGCAGCTGGTCATATTGACTTAGCTAATGGAACATATAGAGCTGAAATGGTAGAAGCATCACACGGCTGGGTTGACTTTGTTGAACTAACCGTTAAAGATGGAAAAATTGCAGATGTGCTAATGGATTCTTATAATGTTGAAGACGGCAGTCTCAAATCAAACGATGCTAACTATGCAAAAAACATGGGTATGGATCCAGAAAAATATTTTGGAGAATTAGCAAAAGATTTAGAAAAATCACAAAATATCGATGAAGTTGACACAGTAACTGGTGCAACTCACTCAAGTGATAATTTCAGAGCTTTAGTAAAAGGTATCTTGGAAAGAGGAGTTACTGATGGAACTATTGCTGTAAATGTATCAGCTTACAACAAGGCAGACGGAACATACAGAGCTGAAGCTACAGAACCAGTACACGGTTGGACTGATTTCTTAGATGTCACAGTAAAAAACGGAAAAATTACAAAAGTTGTTGCAGATTCATTCAATGCTGATGGAGAATTAAAAACAAATGATGCTAACTATGCAGAAAATATGGGTATGGATCCAGCTAAATACTTTGCTACTTTAGCAGATAGATTAGTAAAAGCTGATAGACCATCTGACGTTGATACAGTAACAGGAGCTACAAGTTCATCTAATGCTGTAAGATTCTTAGCTCACGCTATTAAATACAGAGGAATTCCTGGTGAAACAATTAAAGTTAATTTCTCTAACTTTGCCGCTTCAAATTTAGCTGACGGTGAATACAGAGCAGAAATGGCAGAAGCTTCACACGGTTGGATAGATTTCTTAGAAATCACAGTTAAAAATGGAATTATTGTAAACGCTTATGCTGATTCTTTCAATGCCAATGGAGGATTAAAAACAGACGATCCTAATTATGGAAAAAATATGGGAATAGAACCTTCAAGATACTTTTCTGTATTATCATATAGAGTTATCGCTGAACAATCAGCAAGTGAAGTAGACACATTCACTGGTGCAACAAGCACATCAAACAGTGTAAAAACATTATTAAACGGAATTATTGAAAATGGAAAACCTGGAAAAACAATAACAGTAAAATAAGTTTTACATATGAAAATAGGTTGGGAAAATTCCCAACCTATTTTTTATATTATTTATTGGTTTTCAAAATGTTCTATTAACGTTGTCTCATTCAATAAATCGTATATGTACATGTTATAAGAAAAATCGGATCCAAATGCAAATTCAACTTCTACATCATAACCAATATAACTAATTCCGTTAATTTCACCTATTAAATTTTTAATTTCCGGAACAAGATTAGTGTTTACATTAGTCCCGTCATATTTATCCATCAACAATAATTCTGCTAATGGTGAACTAAATCCTGATTCAACATACATATTAAAATCAGCTAAATCCATTCCATCTGAAATACCACCAAAATTAATAGTTATTTCCATATCAGCTAATAAAATTGGATCTCCAGTTGAATCTTCTTCTATAACAACACCATCATCTGAAATAACTAAACTTCCAAAAGGTAAAGCACTTCTCAAAATATCTATAATATCTCCCATATCACCAAAAACAGTTTCATTTAACTTAACTTGTTCTTCGTTGATCATTTCAATTTGTCTCATTTCAGTCATTTTGAAATTTTGTTTTTGTAATGTTGTTGTATCTGTAGCTGATTCCATTATATCCATCATGTGTATGTTAGCTTCCAGAAAATTAACCCTCTCTCTATTTTGAAATCTGTTAGTAGCTTCAAATTGAACTATTTTATGGTAATTTTCTAACACCATATCTATCATTGAAATGATATTGGAAATGTTAGGCGTAAGAACCATGTTATCGTTTATAACATCTGTCATACTTACTTTTGTAGAATCCACATCATTAGGAGAAACTCTATCAAAAATAATAGAAAAATCGCTTTCCAATTCTGAAACTGTAGGGGTAGCACTTCCGCTATCTATTTTATATATAGCTTCAAGATCTCCTGTTCCTTTAATTTCATCCATAAAATATATCAAATCTTCTATGAACTCCGTTTTTACATAATCTGTTTCAAAAGTATAAGTTCCATCTTTAAAATAATATCTTGTATCGCTTAAATCTGTATACTCAAAACCATAAGATATTTGTGCAAACTCTATTATCATATCTTTGTTTTGAGGTGTGAAAATTTGTTCATCTAATAAGTTAATAATTGCATCCACAAAAGATTTTACAGTCATAAAATCACGATAATCAAATGCAATACCATTTGAAGGAATATAATTCAAAGCATCAAAGTCACTTTCAGGATCCATATCAAGATTATCTCCCATTACAATATTCATAAAATATCCTGCTGGGTTTTTTTCCATGATGATATTAATTTCTTGTTCGTTTACAATTTTATTTAACCTTGATGATAAATTAGCCAAATAATTAGCAATTTCTGTACCCGTTACAATACCTTTTATGTCCAATAGATTATCATAAATTACTGTAATTTGTTCTTGTATATCTGCTTTTGGTCCAGTATAATAATCTGATTCACCATAAACTTTATCTCCAAAAATATTACTTAATTCAGAAGCAGCCTCGGAGATATTAGTTAAATATGTTGCAGCATCGCTAAAATCTTCGTCCATACCCCTAACATATGTGGTAAAAAATTCCTCTGTTTCAAAAATAGCCATAGCTGCATTTCCTGCTGGATCATTTGAATTTGCAGTTAATAAAGCTTCTGCTTCTGATTTACTAGTACCGTCAAAATCATTAATGGTAAATTCTGTAGTACCTGCTGTATCTACATCTCCATCATCAGTCACTCCAGTACAAGATATCAATAAAAAAACCAACATAAAAGCTATAGAAAAAAGCAATACTTTTTTCATAAAAAATCCCCTCCCTAAGAATTTATTTTATTATTAAATTCTTGATTTAAAAAACTTGGCAGTTTGAAAATCTTTAGAAGGGCTGGTTTTTCAATAATATAAATTTTTTGAAATCACTATCTTTTTATTACTATAAATAATTAATAGAAGCAATATTAGTAAAATTATATACACCTGCCACAAAATTTAGACAGTTATATTATAACTCTTTTTTCACTTTTTATTCAACTATTATTAATTATTTTTTTGTTATAAAAACAACCCCATTTTCTGAGGTTGTTTGAAAAACAAATTATTTTAAAGTCATTATTTTATTATAGATCAAACTCAAATATGTCAAAGCATACATTGTAGAACCTCTTACAGTTAACAAATCCCAACTTCTAAAAACATTTTCAGCATCATATTTATTCGTGTTTCCAAAGTAAATATATGATATTAAAGAAAAATCTCTGTCACCAATATCCGAAGTTTTTTCATCTACTAGTCCATAATCACCTATATCTATATGCTCTGAAGATATATATATTTTATCTGAATCAATTAATATATGAGCTAAACCAAAAGATAATCCAAATATATATTCAAAAGGTTCTTCATTAATAATAATTTCTGTAACTTCTGCTCTATAAGAAAATGGAACAAAATTAGACTCTTGAAAAAAAACTGCTAAAAGTAACTCTGGAGGTATGTCGTTGAAATTAATATTTTGACCATATACCCAAGGATTGGAATTAGATATATTTTGAGTAAATGAAATATTTGAATCTGTGTATGTAACAGCTATTCTAGCTAAATATTCTGCGTATTCATCTTTTATAGTTGTACTCAAAGTTTCTGTAGAGTCAAATATGGCAGGATATACTGTTGAATCAACCATTTGAGAATTAGCATAAAAATCATACCATCTATCAAAATTGTTTCCATCTTTCATATAATGATCTAAAATTTCGTATATTCTTGGTTTTAATTCAATAACTTTAGTATTATATTTTGAAACTAAATCAGGATTAAAATTAATACTTGGTGGTGCATCAGTGTTATCAACTGGAATTTCATTATCAAAATAATTTATCAACCAATTATTTTGATAATCTGATTCATCATCAGAACCATAACTACTATTCTCTATTACATTTCCTATATAATTTCTAATTCTTATATCAGTTGGTTTCAATATATCCCCCATAGCTTTGGTAAAATGTTGTTCCAAGGTTATTTCACCTTTGAAAAAAGAATATAGAGACATAACGTTATTAGCTCCAGCGTGCGTTAAAGCTAATTCTTCTAATTCTGAAATTGAAAGAGAAGCGCCTTCATTGTAAGCTGTGTATATTAATTTCACATTTTGGTATTCATCTTCTGTCCAATCTATATTTGTTCCAGTGTTTGTATTTGAATCATTAAGCAGCACACAAGAACTAAAAATAAAAATAATCGATAATAACAACGTAAAAAACAAACTTTTTTTCATAGTAACCCCTCCTTTTAAAATGCCCCGCATTTTGTTGTTGGTTTCTTCCCCTCCAACATCCAACCATAAACCCTCAACAGAAATTGTAAAACAATTTCTACTATACAACCTACTTTGAGTTTTTATATTTCGAAATTGTTCTAAAATCAAGTGTCTAAACTCCTCACCAATAAAGTGGTCCCCTCCTCTTAAACATTAAGAGGAGAACAAAATTTTGCAAAGCAAAATTGACTTAACAGATATTTAGACTCGTTATGCTCGCTCAACATGACATATATAAAGCTTTTTACCAATATTTTTAACAAACAATCAACAACCTTCAACCAACGACAGAAATTGTGAAACAATTTCTACTCTTCCAAGAGAAATCTCCGATTTCTTAACCAACTATCAATCAAACTAACTAGTTACTAAATATCAAAATTTTCTATAAACTTATCAACATTCTTATTATCATAAATAACAAAACGTACTTCTGAAAGGTGTTTTGGATTCTTTTTAAAAAAGTCGATAACTGCATCCTTATAAACTTTCACTGCTTTTTCAAAAGGATAACCAAAAATACCGGCACTTATACAAGGCAAAGAAACGCTCGTTAATTCAAGTTCTTCTGCCTTTTTTAATGAATTATAAACTGCTAAATAAAGATAATCTCTCTCATCTTTGTTTCCTCCATACCAAATAGGCCCAACAGTATGAATAACGTACTTAGCGTTCAAATCTCCAGCAGAAGTAACAGCAACCTCTCCTGTTTTTACCTTTCCATATTTTTGAACGTATTCGTTAGATTCTTTCTGCAAATTTGGGCCAGCTTTTCTTGAAATAACTCCCGCAACTCCACCACCGTGAGATAGTGTAGAATTAGCTGCATTTACTATTGCATCAACCTTTTCTTCTGTTATATCGCCCTTAATCAACAAAATCTTATAATTATCAACATCATAACTTTTTAAAATCTCATTTTTCATAGCTAAAACACCCCTTTTTTGAGTTATGAACTTTCAACGTTTATAACTCTGTTTGGTTTATAAATCTCAAAAATATCATAAATAAATAATTATAAAAGATATAAACATTGTGAAAAAATCAAAGTTTATAAAAATGTCGAAAGTCGAGTTATAGACAAAAAATTCGATAACCAGGTTCAAAAATTATCAACATTTGAAAACTATCAACATAGTAATAGTATACAAAGATATGTAAAAAAGTTATCAACAATTTTTCGTCGATAAAAAAATTGCAAGTTTATAACTTATCGACCTGTATAAATCATAACCCATAACAGTTTTAGTGACTTTTAAACTATCAACATCATATCACTATCACTACCACCTTTAAATAATAGGAGAGTAAAAATCTCTATCAACATAAATTATTTTCAAAAAATTATTATGAAAAAATAATCTCATTAACATTATAACTCGTATAACATGATAAAATAAATTGATTGATTTTGATTTGAATATTTTTTAATTGAAAGGGGATTATTAAAAATGAAAAGTGGAAGATTAGTAGTAATTGTAGGACCTATGTATTCAGGAAAAACTTCAGAACTTCTTTCTTACGTAGAAATTTATGATTTAGGCAAAAAGAAATTCAAAGCATTTAAACCCTTAATAGATAATAGATATGAAGATACTTATATAGTTTCCCATAATAAAACTAAAGTAAATGCTATTCCAATTTCAAAACCAGAAGAAATATTAAAAAACATAGATGGAGACGAAAAAGCTATTTTCATAGATGAAATTCAATTCATAAATGAAAACCTAAAAGATGTTGTTATAACTCTAAGAAAAAATGGTGTAGATGTTTATTGTTCAGGACTTGATTTAACCTTCAAAAATAACGTATTTCCAACAACTTCAGTTCTTATGTCATATGCTGATGAAGTCATAAAGAAAAAAGCTGTTTGCCATGAATGTGGCGAATATACAGGAACTATTTCTTATAAAATTGTTGAAGATGAAAAAGGTGAAATAGATGTTGGAGGTTTTGAAAAATATATAGCAGTTTGTAGGGATTGTTATACAAAACTAAATAAGAAAAAAGAAGAATCTAAAAAGATGAATAGATTATTTTAACGAGGAGTATTTTTATGAAAACAGTAATAACCACACATAACAATCCGGATTTTGACGGATTTGCTGCAGCTTTTGCTGCTTCTTTGATATATGAAAATCCTATAATTGTTATTAAAGGGCAACCAGCAAAAAATCTTAACGAATTTTTGCATATATACGAGCTTGAATTCTATTATGAAAATGAATTTCTTGAAGAATTTAAAGAAGATATAGATAATGAAGGTTTTTCTAAAGTTGTCATTGTTGATACTGCTGATATAAATAGAATTCCTAAATCAATAAAAAAATTAATAGAAAATGGAATAGAAGTTGACATTTACGACCACCATCCTAAACTAAGGGATAGAAACATAAAAGGTAACGATTATTCAAAAGAAATGGGAGCTGCTGTCACAATTGTTCTTCAAAAAGTATTTGAAAAAAAAATAGATCTTCCAGATACCTATGAAACTCTTTTTTTAATAGCAATTCACGAAGACACGGGAAATTTTGTATATACCACGACGGAAATAGATGATCATTTAGTAGCTGCTGAACTTATAAAAAACGGGGCAAGATTAGAAGAAGTAGAAGAATTTGTATCACTTGAAATGACAGAAGAACAAAAAGAACTTTTTGATAAACTGTATAACAATATCCATGATTTTTACGTCAACGACTTAAATGTATTTATATCCTATTGGGAAATAGAAAAATTCATAGGTGGCCTAAATGTTATAACACACAAAATCTTTGAAGCATTGATGCCAGATATCCTTTTCGTTGTAGTTAGAATGGGGAAAAACGCTTATATAGTTGGTAGATCAAGAACTGATGAAATTGATTTAAACACAATTTTAAGTGTTTTTGGTGGTGGAGGTCATAAAAAAGCCGGGGCAGCAAAGGCTAAAGAAATTCCTGTCCAAACCATAATAGACAAAATTATTTCTAAATTAAAAGAGAGCTTTATACCAGTGATAAAAGCCTCAAATATAATGTCTTCTCCTGTAAGGACTATACTCTCTGAACAAAAAATAGAAAAAGCTTATGAAATAATGGAACAAACTGGTCATTCCAGCTTACCGGTTGTAGACAAAAACAAACTTGTTGGGTTGATAACTAAAAAAGATGTTGAAAAAGCAAGAAAACATAAATTATCTCACGCTCCAGTGAAATCTGTAATGACAAATAATTTAAAAGTTGTGGATACAGATACTTCGGTTTCACACATAAGAAAAATCATGGCCGAGAATGACATTGGCAGGCTCCCTGTGCTAAAAGATGGTATCCTCATGGGTATAATTACAAGGTCGGATATTTTAAGGGCTTCTAATGGCGTATTAGATTTTTCGCCAAATCCAATAATAAAAGAAAAGTACGATACATTCAACGTATCAAAAAAAATGCAAAAACAACTACCTAAAAGAATAATGAACCTTTTGAGGTTGTTGGGGGCTTATGGTTCAGAAAGAAAAACTCCTGTTTATGTAGTTGGGGGTTTTGTAAGAGACCTTTTGTTAAATGTGGAAAATTTGGACATTGATATAGTAGTTGAAGGTGATGGGCCGGAATTTGGTAAATTCGTTGCTGAGCAGCTAATGATTAAGTATGTCGTCCATGAAAAATTCAATACCTGTTCTCTTTTTTTCAAAGATGGGTTCAGAATAGATGTGGCAACAGCGAGAACTGAATATTATGAATCACCTGCTGAACTTCCAAAAGTAGAAGTTTCTACAATAAAGAAGGATTTATACAGAAGAGACTTTTCAATAAATGCAATGGCAATAAAATTAAATCAAGAAACTTTTGGTACGTTATTAGATTTCTTTAACTCAAAAAAAGATCTTGAAGAGGGAATAATAAAAGTACTATATTCTCTTTCTTTTGTAGAAGATCCAACAAGAATATTAAGAGCAATAAGGTTTGAACAAAGATACAACTTTCAAATAGATGAACAAACATGTGAATACATGAAAAAAACAGTAAAAAATGAATATCTCGAAAAAGTAACAGGTCCAAGAATTAGAGATGAGTTAGAAAAAATATTGAAAGAACCAAAACCGTTGAAATCTATTAGGAGAATGGGAGAGTTCAAAATAATATCTCATCTTTTTCCGTTTTCGTATTATACGCCAACTTTGGACAAAGACGTGGAAAAACTCTTTGAATTATACGGTTATTTTGAAAAAAATTATAAACAATACACACAAAATGTTAGGTTTTTACACCTTTTACTCTTTGTCTTATTACAATACACTCCAGAAGAAACTGTTAAATTCATAGAATATCGATATGGTCTACCGGGGAACTTTTATGATAATTTAGCAGAGGCAAGAGAATCATTTGAAAAGCTAAACGAATTAAAACATCCTCAATACTCTCATTTTTTTGACTGTATAAAAATATTGAACAGCGAACAGATTATCTTTGTGGCTGTTAAATTAAAAGAGAATTTGAGAGAAAAATTGTTTAAATATTTTGATAAAATTGAAAATTTAGAATTATCTGTAAATGGAAAAGAGCTAAAAGACAAGGGGTATTACGGAAAAGAAATAAAAAACAAATTAGAAGAACTGACAAAAAAGTTGTTAAACGATGAAATAAAACCAGGAGAAGAAAGAAAGTATATATAGTAGAAATTGTGAAACAAATTCTACTGGAGGGGCGATTTATTTGAAAAAATATTTTTTATATTTTTTAGTGATATTTTTTTCTATTATTTCTTTTTCATCTGCGAAAATTTTAACAACTGAAGATTCAGATTATTACCTAATTAAAGAGAGCAATAAAATATTTTATCCTTTTTACTCAGAGGATAAAATAAATTATGACAATATCTTTGAAATAGAATTTCCCATAAAATACGAAAACAGATTTTCTTCTGATTTCAAGTTTCCTGCTTCTTGGTATATATCTTCAACAATAGATCAAAACTTACACAGAGAAATAGTCCTTGAAAACAACGACTTAATAAATTTCTATTTTAAAAGCAGTTATGAAGATAAGTTTTATTCTCAATTTACCGGGGATTTTCAAATAGCTGGAACTTCTTATTACGAATATGGAAATTACTCTTTATATAATTTACCCCAAATCACTTATATGAGTCTTGATTTCCCAAAAATATCTTATTTATCTTTAAGAGAGGATAATTTTTCTTTTATTTTAGGTAGAAATAAGGTATCTACAGGCCCTTTGAAATACGACTTACTTCTTTCTGAAGCTTCACCATATTATGATAATTTCACATTTAAATACGATTTTGAAAACAAGTTAAATTATAGATTTTCTTGGTTATCTTCAATACCTTTTATGAGCACAGAAGAATACTCAGAATACTTTGAAAACCAAGAAACTTTGAGTGGGTATAGAAATGATTTTGTGAATACACTAAATTTCAATTACAATAATAATCATTTCGGTTTATCAAATTTAAACCACGTGACAGAAAATTTGCCAAGCCCTTTTCAAGTATTATTTTTTTCAGATAGAGGATTATTATCTTTCTACTATTTAAACGAAAATTATTTTGATATATATTTTGAAGGTGTGGCTAACTATCCAGATTTTTCTAAGGGGTTTGGAGTTGGAATTTCAAAAACTTTCAATTTTAGAAATATAAACATAAGGCCTGGAATTGAGTATTACTATACTCAAAGCGGACTATACAGCGCTGAAAAAGCATATGATGAACTTTTTTACAGATCATTCTCACTTTCAAACACCCCAGGTGCAAGACTTATGTTTGACTATCCTTTTGGCTTGAAATACGGAGATAATTCAAAAATAACGAATATATCCGTGGTTTTATTCGATTCTTATGGGAATGGCTATGTAGATATAAACTATGATTTTGGAATATATGATGAAAACCAAATCAATTATTTTAGTATAAAATCCATATATGATTTAAAATTCACCAAGATCAAACTAACATATAACGATATAAACAATAATACAAAGATATTTAATTTGCATCTTATTTTTGATTTAAAAATAGGAATATAAAGAAGGCTTTTAAATGAAAAAGATTAGTTTGTTATTATTTTTGATAATCACAGTTTTTTCTTTTTCTGAAATTGTAAGAGAAAAAGACATATTAATAAAAAATATAAACCAGGGGATTAATTTTACAAATGTAACCCCTTATCCTTCTTATTTTGGAAACTATTTTGAAGTAGATGATTATACAATTCACTATAATTCAAAACCTTTTTGGATTATGTACGGGAAATATACAACGGATTGGGGAGATTTTGAAAGAAACCTATATCTTTCTGACTCTTTGCCTTATGTAGTTGGATTAACAGGTGGGTTTGAAAACAAGGGAGTAAAAATAATATTTGGTGTGTATGACTTGAATTTTGAACTGAGCAATGAAGAGTGGCTCATTCAAAAAACACCTGGAATAGATGGAAACTCAGATAGACGTGGTTTAGATGGTTACAAAGGATATGCAGAACCATACAAAACGTATATTATTCACAGAATAGAGTTTGACTCTTTACAGTTTTTGAGAGTGTCATTTAGCGAAATCAACCTTGTTGGGGGAAAAATTCCCGACCTTGTAGATGTTAACCCTTTTGGGATATTGCACAATACTTATGGTGAAGGATATTCTAATACAATATTGGGAGCAGACTTTTCATTGATCCCAATAAAAAAATTGCAAATTTATGGACAATTTGCAATGGATGATTTTGTTGTTCCAGATACAGAGGCTGGTGCCACTAATTACAAACCAACATCATTAGCTTATGCCCTTGGAGGTAGATATGTTTATAGGTTAGATGATTATTACCTTGCACCAAAATTTGAGTACTACAAAGTGTACACCTGGATGTACAACAGATGGCAAAAACTCTTGAAATTTACCGCAGAATACGATGGAGTTGAAATTCCGGTTGGTTTTGATTATGGAAATGACATGGAAGGTTTTTTATTTGGATTTGATCTGTTATTTGATTGGAATTTAAAAGTTAAATTCCTGTCAGAATTCTATAAAAAAGGTGCCATAGATTTAAATACAAGTTATTCAGATGAAAGAAAACAAGATTATGAAAATTGGGCAGGCCCCTATCCACCGGTGAGTGATTTTATAAAACTATCACTACATTTTGAAATAAATTACTGAGTAATTTATTTAATTGTTAGTTGGAGGATGACATTCATTTATCATTTTAATAAATATTTTTCTGCTAAAATAATAAATAGATACGATGATCTAGTGAAGAGTGCTATTTATTATTTTTTAATAGTAAATTTTCTTTGAAAATAACTGATGAGTTTTCTCCATCAACTAACCACAGAAATCTTTGATTTCTTCACTTCCAACCTCCAACTTTCAACAGAAATTATGTAATAATTTCTACTTCATGACCTACTTTGAGTTTTTATATTTCGGAATTGTTCTAAAACAAAGTGCCTAAACTCCTCACCACTAAAGTGGTCCCCTCCTCTAAAACATTTAGAGGAGACTCAAATTTTCTTTGAAAATAACTGATGAGTTTTCTCGCCAACTCGCAGCTTCGCTGCATTCCTCGCAAAGCTTTTTTGCATTCTTCGCTTGCTTTGCAAGCACTCTTCCTTCTGAAAAAGTCTCTGTCATTTTTAATACCTATCTCTTAAAGAGAACATTTTTTTCAACTCGCTGTCGTTCATTTCTGTTATCCATTTTTCACCTTTTTGAACTAACTCATTGGATAACTCTTTCTTTTCGTTTATTATTTCGTTTATCCTTTCTTCAAAAGTATTTGTTGTTATTAATCTGTGAACAAAAACTTTTTTATCCTGTCCAATTCTATACACCCTGTCAGTAGCCTGGTTTTCAACAGCAGGATTCCACCACAAATCATAGTGTATAACGTGGTTTGCAGCAGTTAAATTCAACCCGGTTCCACCTGCTTTTAAAGAAACTATCATAACTGGTATATCTTCATCATTGTTGAATTTGTCTATTAAATCTTCTCTTTGTTTTGAATTCAATCCCCCATGAAAGAATAGAATCTTTTTGTTGAATTTATCTTCCAACATCTTTTTTAGAATTTTACCCATTTGAACATATTGGGTAAAAATAAGTGCTTTTTCTTCAATTTCAATTATATTTTCTATTAATTCTACAGTTTTTTCCGATTTTCCAGATATTTTTACGTTGTATTCAAAATCGTTATTATAGTTCAACGGGTGATTACATATCTGTTTTAACTTTGTTATGAGTCTAAATATGTTTCCAGATCTGCTCACACCTTTTTTATTTTTAATGCCATTCAAAGAGTAGTCCAACTCTTTTTGATAAAGTTTTTCCTGCTCTTTTGATAGATAAGTGTATTCGTCTATAACTACTTTATCTGGAAGATCTTTGATAACATTGGTATCGTTTTTCATACGTCTCAACAAAAATGGATTGATCATATTTTTGAGAGATTTTATTTTTGATTTACTTCCAAATTTTTCTATTTTTTCAATAAAATCTTTTTTAAAAAGGTTTTTATCACCAAGATATCCTGGCATTAAAAAATCGTATATACTCCATAATTCTA
Source organism: Geotoga petraea (assembly GCF_900102615.1). NCBI lineage: Bacteria > Thermotogati > Thermotogota > Thermotogae > Petrotogales > Petrotogaceae > Geotoga > Geotoga petraea. The sequence continues at coordinate 96,068 of NZ_FMYV01000007.1, forward strand.
AAACTTTGTTTTCAATAGGAGTACCAGTTAAAGCAGCCTTATAATTCGCTTTTAATTGTTTTACAGATTTACTTTGAGAAGTTTCTGGATTTTTTATATTCTGTGCCTCATCCAAAATGACAAAATCGAAAAAATAGTTTTTCATTTGATTAATATCATGCCTAATAATTCCGTAAGACGTGATTATTAAGTCTTTATCTATGATCTCTTCCAATTCTCTTTTTGAACCATGGTAAATTTCAACGTCCAAATCTGGAGTGAATTTGTTTGCCTCTCTTTTCCAGTTTACTATTACCGAAGTTGGACAAACAACTAAAGAAGGTTTTTTCAATTTTTTTTCTTCTTTGAATTTTTGAATTATTGTTAGAATTTGTACTGTTTTTCCAAGCCCCATGTCGTCTGCAAGACAGATGTTGAACCCCTTTATTAAGTTGTTGTATATCCATTTATAACCATTTACTTGATACTTTCTCAGATTTACATTTATTTTTTCTGGAAGGGCTACATCTAATTTTTCCAAAAAATATTTTTTAAATTCCAACATTTTATCTGAAAGAATAATTTGTATTCTTTCAAAATATGAGTTAAAAAGGAATTTTAAAAAGTTGACTCTATCTATTTTTTCAAATCGTTTTTTTATATTTTTTATTTCATTCAAAAACTCAAAATCGTTAATAACAAATCTTCCTTCAAACTCAAATATTCCATTGCTTTTTTCTGAAAAATAGTTTAAATATTCATCGACACTTATTGTTATGTCATCTATTTTTATCTGAATTTCAAATTTCAAATTTTCTTTAACTTCCAAGTAAGTATAGGATTTTTTTTCTAAATCAAGAAAAATAAACGGCTCAGGTGTTTTTATATAATCAAGTTCACTTGGAATATCTATTTCTACTCCAAGTTGTTTAAGCATGTTTTTTGAATCTATGAGTATATTTGCGAGGTCAAAAGAATATATTTCAAACCTTTTTTTCTTGGTCATTAAATACTCGTTTATAATTGGAACATATTTCGAAATAAAAGAAACTTTTCTAAGTATCATATTTTTGTAGTTTGAATCTTTTCCCAAATAGTGTCTCAATTCTTCAATGGAAAAAGGGTCTCTTTTATCGAAAACATCTATTTCCAGTGAATATTTTTCTCTTCGGACTATTTTTATAGATAGTAGCATTCTTATGGGAATATTTAAGGAAAGAATTGGCTCAAAATAATTTTTAATGTTTTTATAATGATGTTTATCGTAAAATTTCATCTCATCTATTATAGTGTCAGTTATAAATGATTTTAGAATATTATCGTCCAAATCATTTTCTATATCCGTGCTTTTTAAATTGTATTTTATAACTTTTGAAATCATTATAAGTATTTTAGATAGTGAAGTTTCATTAATTTCTTCTGGAAAGATATTTAACAAATATCCAAAAAATTTAGATATACTGTCGTTTGCAAAATAAGGTAAAAAAAGCATCGAAAAATGCTCTTTGTCAATTTTTATTGGATAAGGTATGTAATAAGAATTATAAATTATAAACATGGCATAGGATATCATGTTTTTCAAAAAAATTCCCATTTTAGAATCTTTTACATTTTCTGTAAGGTTTCCATCTATTACGTCTTCCAAAAAACCTTCAAATATTTTTTTTTCATTATCGAAAATCAAATATAAATTCATCGATTTCAGGTCTAAATCTATTTTAATATCTTTTGTTAATTTAATTTTTTTATTTTCATCCGTGTTTAACTGCTCGATTTTGTGGGCGTTGTTGTCATAAATTTTGTAAAGAAATTTTTTAATATCTTTTTTTGTGAACTGATAGTTGTTGTTTAAAAATTCTATATAATCCAACATGGATTTTTGAGATTCTAATAGTTCTGGTTCTTCATCTTCTGTTGACAAATCTTTGAAAATATCCAAAAAAATGTCTTCTTTTTCTCTTTCTATGATTTCTTCTCTGTCTATACCGTGCATTTCAAAAAGAATTAATGGATCTTTGTCTAATTCTCTTGCAATTATGTAGAAAACACTGGCTATGTGCTTGCAGGGATTAGCCCAATCTGGACAGCTACAGGTAGCGTCTATATCTTCCCATTGCTCTGGAAAAAGATCTATTTTAAGCGATTTCAACATGTCATAAAATTCTTGAGGGAAATCTCCAGCTATTAAAGAGGATAAAAAATCGTATCTGCTCTTTAGAATAGTTTTTATCTGATTTTTTTCTTTATCGGTAAACTCTTTTAAATTTATTCTTTGTTCATAGGGGATATCAACAGATCCCTGTACGTATGAAAATATTTTTCCATTTTTAGGGAAAATATCTACAACATTACCTTTTCTGGCATAAGTTCTTCCTCTTGGTAATCTATTTTTAAACTTCTCAATATTTTCTATAGAATCGAGCCATTTTTTGCTCCACCAGTTCTGCGCAAACTCATTATAGTAGTATTTCATAATATCCTCCAATAATTAAGAAAATCACTTAACTACAATTTTATCATTTTTTTATTATGATTATATGAAAAAACAAAAAAAAGACGTTGAAAAAAGTCAACGCCTTTTGCCATTTAAGGCTTAATTACATATATTTTTACTGGTGTATAAAAACAAAGTCCAGAATCATAATATTATAATTTGAAAAAATTCAACTGTTCTTTCAAAGAATCTGATAGAGATTTCAATTCAGAAGAAATCGTCGAAGTTTCTTTAGTCTTCTCAAGTTGTGCATTTATCTCATCGTACATATCTGATATGTTTCTGTAAATATTGTCCATTGCTTTTGAAGAATTGTTCATTTCTTGATTCATTGTATCGTTCATTTGGCTTTCTTCGTCTATTTTGTCTTTAATAATCTTTGTTCTCTCTTTTAAAACTGCTATATCTGAAGATATTTTTTCAAAATTCTCAGAAATTTCTTTTGAGTTTGTCTTTGTGTTGGTTATTTTTTCATCATTTTTCAATACAGCATCGTTTACCTGTTTAACCAATTTCTTTAATCCACCAGTTATGTTGGATATGTTGGAAGTTAAATCGGAAGTTTGTTCTGCCAATTTTCTTATTTCAGATGCCACAACGGCAAAACCCTTTCCAGCCTCTCCTGCCCTCGCTGCTTCTATAGATGCGTTGAGTGATAAAAGGTTTGTTTGGTCAGTGATACTTTCTATGTTGTTTATTATCTCATCAATCTTATAAATGTCCTTGTTCAAATCTTCTGAATAATCTTTTGTTTTAGAACTTTGTTCTAACGATTCGTTTATTACTTTTGTTATATTTTTTATTTTATTTTTTCCAATTGTTGCTTCTGAATTTAATGTTGATGACATATCGTCTATTCTTTTTATTTCTTCCAATATTTCACTTATACTTTCGTTTATAGTGCTAAGAGATGCTGTTGTTTCTTCTATAGATGAAGATGTTTCCTCTGTTTTTTGGGTTATTACTTTTGAATTGTTGCTCAGATTGTTCATACTCTTTTGATTATTATCACTATGATTTTCTAAATTTGATGAATAATTCATAAGATCATTAGAAAAGCTGTTAATAGATGTGATAACTGTTGTTAGTTTATCTTTCATCAAGTTCAATTCCTCGGATATCTCTCCAATTTCATCTTTTGATTTTATATCAAAATCTGTTTTAAGCTCACCTTCTGAAAAGTTTTTTATCTTCTCTGTAATTAATTTCAAAGGTTTAGTTAAACTTGAAGAAAAAATCAAACTAACAATGATTACTACCACCATAATAGAAATAAGAGTTATTATGATTATTTTGAAAATATCCCCAATTTGATTTTCAACATATTCATAATTTGTTTCTGCGATAAATGCCCAATGAATATTCTCAGAAAAATCAAAAGGAGAGTAAACAGATATAACCTTCTCTTGGTTATGGTTTTGAGTTACGATTTTTCCAGATTCGTTATTAAGAGCATTTTGAACAGGTTCTGTATTTATGGATAATTCTAAAATATTGTAATCATCAAAAGAGCTTCTAAGTTTATTGTCGCTTCCAACTATGTATGTTTTTGAATATTCATTCATTCCTGTAGTATCCAGCATGATGGAGTTTATACTTTCAGAAGAAACTGAGTAAACCAAATATCCCACAGAGTTTGAATATTGATCGGTTAACTTTATTCCAGAAAAAAGAACAGGTTCTTCTGAATATTTGTAGTTGACAAAATCGCTATAATGAACAACAGTCGCAGGTTTAGTTCCCAATTCGGTAATAAAATTATATAAATTTGTATTTTCTTCCTTTATATTAGAACCAAGATCACCTTTTTTCATCGTAGAATAAACCACATCGTATTTGTTTGAAATATATTTTATGTCTTCATAGTTTCTTTCTTCAATTATTCTTTGAAATTCTGGGTGTAATGATTCGTGATACTTGTTGTATCCAGCTAAAGTTGTAAAAATATTTATATCTGAAATTTCTTCAACATCGAATGTACTGACCATTTTGGATCTGTTTTCATAAGGATTTTCTTCTATAAAAATCTGCCTCAAATAATTCAAATACACTTCATCATCTCTGATCATCTGATTTGAAAATTCATATTGCATTTGGTTTAAATCGTCTATCAGTCCTTTTCTTTCAGAAATTAAAATCATATCTGAATTGAGATTATCAAAAAAAGATTTGAAATAATTCTTTTTTAACTGTGTTGCTATTTGCAATTTTTCTTCTGAATCATTAACAATTTTGTCTGAAACTACGTTGTTTATTATGGTAAAAAACACCGTAAAAGCAAGTAAAAATAATATTATATAAGTTAAAGAGATTTTGTTTCCTATCTTCATTTTAAGCCCCCCCGCATAAACAAGTGAATCAGTTCTCATCATAATATTCTACATCCTTTTGATTTTATAAGCAAACGATATATTAAATGGATATACAGATTTAGAAATAAATAAACCTCTATTATACAATAAATCTAATAAATGCTCAATAAAGAAATTATAAGATGATTTAAGGTAAATATAATGTAATATCTTTTAAAAACAGTATTTTTATAGTGTTTTTAAACATTTTTAAATTTGATTTTCTCATACAAAAAGAATAAAATTTAATTGATTTGATTATTTGTTTTTTGATTTTATCCCTATAAAATCGGAGGTGGGGAAATGAAAGATAAAAAGCAAGAAAAGAAAAATAAAAAAACTCCAAAAAAACAAGAAAAGAAATAGTCTTTTAAAAGCGGTTGCCTTTAAGGTAACCGCTTTATTATTATATCATTTTTTTAAATCCGACAAATATGGTATAATATAAAATGATTAGCATGACAAACAATAAAGGAGGGTTAAAAATGCAATATAACAAATTGGGTAAATCTGGATTGAAGATAAGTGAGATGTCTTTTGGATCTTGGTTGACCTTTGGAAACCAGCTTGACGTACAAAAAGTAAAAGACACTATGAGAGAAGCTTTTAATCATGGAGTCAACTTTTTCGACAATGCAGAAGGCTATGCAAACGGTTTATCAGAATCCTTAATGGGAATGGTTTTAAAAGAATACAGAAGAACTGATTTAATAGTTTCTACCAAAATTTTCTGGGGTGGAAACGGCCCAAATGATACAGGAGTCTCAAGAAAACATCTATTAGAAGGAACATGGAACTCTTTAAAAAGATTACAACTTGATTACGTAGATTTAGTTTATTGCCATAGACCTGACCCAGACACTCCTATAGAAGAAACCGTATATGGTATGGATTATTTGATTAGAAATGGCCTTGCAATGTACTGGGGAACTTCTGAATGGGAACCAGAACAAATTGAAGAAGCTTATAAAATAGCAGATAAAAGAAATTTAATAGCCCCAACAATGGAACAGCCTCAATACAACATGTTTGTTAGAGAAAAAGTAGATAAAAAATTTGTTCCTCTTTTTGAAAAATATGGATTGGGAACGACAACATGGTCTCCGCTTGCAAGTGGTTTATTAACTGGAAAATATAATGATGGAATACCTGAAAATTCCAGATTATCAAGATTCTCAAGAATTAAAAAAATGATGGAAGAACAAGGTGTTTTTACTGAAGAAAATATCGAAAAAGTTAGAAAGTTGACAAAAATAGCAAAAGACCTTGATGCAACAATGGCACAATTAGCCTTAGCCTGGATAATCAAAAATCCAAATGTCAGTACAGTTATTACGGGCGCAAGCAGTGTCGAACAAGTAAAAGAAAACATGAAAGCAGCAGAGATAAAAGATAAATTAACCGATGACGTTATGGATAAAATTGAATCTATTTTAGATAATAAACCAGAATAAAGTTTAAATAATAACCCTAATAAAAATAAGGTTGCATAGCAACCTTATTTTTATATGAATTCTTTTATTTTTTGAATAACTTCGTTTACTTTTGAAGGATCTTTTCCCCCAGCTTGGGCGAAATCCGGCCTTCCACCGCCACCGCCACCGAGGTATTTTGCAATAGATTTTGCGATATTTCCAGCGTGGAATTTGTCTGTTGCATCTTTTGAAACTTTCACTACAAAATTTACTTTATCGTGTTTGTTAAAAAGGATAACGACGCTTTTTCCAGCCTTTTGAAGTAAGTTGTCAGAAGCATTTCTCAAAACTTCGTTTTCAACTCCATCAAAAGAACCAGTAACTATTTTAACTCCATCTACTTCAATGGCTTTATTTAGAAAATCATTTAAATCTGAAGAAGCCATTTTTTGTTCCATTTCCCTGAGATTTTTTTCGAGTTGTTTATTTTTTTCGGCTAAATTTGTGAGTTTCTCAAATAAATTTTTATCTGAAGCTTCTAAAAACTCTTTTATTTTGTTATTTGTTTCTTCTAATTTTTTAACGTATTCAAAAGCTGAAAAACCTGTTACGGCTTCAATTCTTCTTACACCAGCAGATACAGAAGTTTCAGTTGTGATTTTGAAAAGCCCAATTTCACCAGTATTAGAAGCATGTGTTCCCCCACAAAGCTCACTTGAATAGTCATCAACGCTAACAATTCTTACCTCGTCTCCATATTTTTCTTCAAAAAGAGCCATAACGTTCATGTTTTTAGCCTCTTCAAGTGATTTTACTTCTGTAATAACTGGTATTGCTTTCATTATTTGTTCGTTTACTGATTTTTCTATTTTTGTGATATCGTCATCAGATAAAGCTTCGTAATGCGTAAAGTCAAATCTTAGCCTTGTAGGTTCAACATAAGAACCAGCTTGTCTAATGTGATTTCCAACAAACTTTTGTAAAGCTGCGTGCAATAAATGTGTGGCAGTGTGATTTCTCTTTATAGCGTTTCTTCTGTCAACATCTATTTGAAGATTTAATTTTTCCCCTACTTTTACATCACCTTGTAAAACTTTTACTTTGTGTGAAATAATATCATTTTTAATTACCCGTACATCGTAAACTTCAGCCTTGAAATCATCATTTTTTATGATTCCTGTATCAGCTACTTGCCCACCTTTTTCAGCGTAGAAAGGAGTTTTAGAAAAGAAGAGTTCGACTTCTTCCCCTTCAAAGGCAGTTTCAACGACTTCATTTCCTTTTACAATATACACAAGTTTTTCTCTTTCTATATTGTTAATGTATCCTGTAAATATGGTTGATTTTATTTGTGAAGCTATTTTTTCATATGCTTGATTTTGCGCTCCGTATTCTTTTGAACCGGTGGCTTTTCTCGCCCTGTTTTTTTGTTGTTCCATAAGGTCGTCAAACAAAGCCCGATCTACAGAAAAGCCTTGCTCTTCTGCTATTTCTTTTGTTATATCAAAAGGAAATCCGTATGTATCGTACAATTCAAAAGCTACTTCACCAGAAATTTTTTTATCTACAGATTTTTTCATTATTTCTTCGAGCTTTTGAAGTCCTCTTTCAAGGGTTTCAAAAAATCTTTCTTCTTCAGAGTCGACTATTTTTAGGATAAAATCCTCTTTTTCTTTCAATTCTGGGTAAAATCCCGACATTTCAGCGATAACTCTTTTAATAATGTTGCTCATAAATTTATTGTTAGTTCCCAACAAGTTTCCATGTCTAACAGCTCTTCTTATGATACGTCTTAAAACGTATCCTCTTCCTTCGTTAGAAGGAAGTACTCCTTCAACAAGGATAAAAGAAATTGCTCTCGAATGGTCTGCTATTATTCTTATTGATATATCATTCTTTTCGTTTTCTCCATATTTGACGTTTAGTGATTTTTCAATTTCTTTTATTATTTTTTGGAAAAGATCAGTATCAAAATTACTGTATACACCTTGAATGGCAGCTGTTAATCTTTCTAAACCTGCACCAGTATCAATATTTTTTCTTGAAAGAGGCTCTAAATTTCCTTCTTCGTCAGAATAAAATTCTGTAAAAACAACATTCCAAATTTCAACGAATCTCCCACAATCACATTCTGGAGTGCAGTTTTCAACATCTGGACAATTTTTCGTTACACCAGTATCATAAAATATTTCTGTGTCTGGGCCACAAGGACCAGAAGGGCCAGGGGGTCCCCACCAGTTGTCGTCTTTTCCCATTTTAATTAACTTATTTTCTGGAATTTTTATCTTATCTTTCCATATGTCATAAGCTTCTGGATCTTCGTTATAAACAGAAACCCATAGCTTTTCTTCTGGAATTTTTAGTTCTTTTGTCAAAAATTCCCAAGCCAATTCAATGGCTTCTTCTTTGAAATAATCTCCAAAAGAGAAATTGCCAAGCATTTCAAAAAACGTCTGGTGTCTCGCAGTTCTACCGACATTTTCTATATCATTAGTTCTCAAACATTTTTGACAAGTTGTTATTCTTGTATGAGTGGGTTCCATCTTACCCCAGAAAATTGGTTTAAAAGGAACCATCCCAGCAACGGTGAACATCAGTTGTGGGTCATTTGGAATTAATGGAGAGCTTTTTATTCTTTTGTGATCTTTTTTTTCAAAAAAACTGAGAAATTTTTCTCTAATATCTTTTGAGGACATCCATTCCATTAAAAAACCTCCTAATTATCTAACTTTAAACTCTATATAAGGATTAGTTGTTTCATCACCCAATATTTGTGTATCTATTTCTTTTAATTTAGATATATCTGGTGAATCTTGTGTGTAAGAAATAGTTATTCTATTAAAACTTACAGCTATATCTAAATCTGGAATTTCAGCTGTCAGCAACCCTGCGTCTATTAATTTTTGAAAGCTTAAGTCGGTTAAGTCGTCGTTATAAATAGAATATTGTACAATACTCGTCTGTAAAGTCCTCATATTTGTCACTACTTTTGTTGCTTTTGCCTGATCGATTAAACCAGAAACAGATGGAATTGCTATTGATGCAATCACTGCAATAACTCCAAGAACGATTATCACTTCTATTAGTGAAAAACCTTCTTTCCATTTTTTGTTCATTTTTTCCCCCTTAATTTTTCTAAATCCAGAAAATTCTAAGCAGAAAATACCATGCCGGGGTAACTATTAAAATCCCGTCTATTCTGTCCAAAATTCCTCCGTGCCCGGGAAGAATAGAGCCAGAATCTTTCACATGATAATGACGCTTGAAGATAGATTCAGTTAAATCCCCCACAGTGTCAAAAGACGCAACCATTAAAGCAAAGAGTATCGCTTTTTTTGGTCCTATAATATTTTCATAACCCAGAAAACCTCTAATAAACTCGTATACTATAATGAATAAATAAGTTCCTAATGCTCCTCCTATCAACCCTTCCCAGCTCTTTTTTGGTGAGAAGTTTGGAGAAATCTTGTGCTTTCCAAAGCTAAGACCCGCAAAATAGGCAAATGAATCGTACATGAATATAGAAACAAGAGCTAAAATACCCATGGTATATCCATAATTTATGTTTATCAAATAGAAATTTGATAAGAAAAAAGAAATATAAAGTATACTTATAGCTCCAGCGCTTATTAGCTTTTTCGCCATTCGAACGTCTTTTATCTTTAGGATTACAAGCCACGAATAAAAGAAGAAAGCAAGGTAAAAGACTATTTCTGCCTCAAAAGGCAATATCCCCTGATACTCTGCTTCTATGGCAAAACCATATAACAATGCAGAAGCACCCACAACAACAGTGAGCATCATTTTGAATATTTTCTTGTTTTTTAGCTCTAAAGAAGATATTTCTATGAATTCCCAAGAAGCAAGCATAACTATAGTTGTTACCAAACCTATAAGAGTGGGATACAATATAAAAGAAAACACGACTACAGGAACTAAAACTACACCACTTAACACTCTAAAAAAGAGATTTTTATTATTTATTCCCAAATTCATCACTCCCGGTTAGCCCGCCAAACCTTCTTTCTCTTTTAGCATAATCTAAAAGGGCTTTATCGAATTCTTTTTCGTCAAAATCTGGCCACAAAACTTCTGTAAAATACAATTCTGCATAAGCTATTTGCCAAAGCAAAAAATTGCTAATTCTCTTTTCTCCGGAAGTTCTGATCAAAAGATCAACGTCTGGAACATCTGGTAAATAAAGGTTGTTTTGTATGTCTTTTTTTGTTATTTCTTTTTTTCCTGAAGAAATGAGTTTATTTACCGCGTCTAAAATTTCCTGTCTGGATCCGTAATTCAAAGCCATTATTAAGTCTAATTTGCTGTTGTTTTTACTTTTTTCTTCTATTCTTTTACAAGCTTTTTGAATATCTTCAGGCATTTTATCTATTCTACCAGAAAATCTCATTCTAACACCCTTGGAAATTATTTTTTCCATTCTACTTTCCAAATATTTTATGAAAAGATTGAACAAAAAGTTGACTTCTTCTTCAGGCCTTTTCCAGTTTTCTGTAGAAAATGTATAAAGGGTGAGATATCTCACCCCTGAATCTGACGCATATTCAATTATTTTTTCGGCTACTTCAGCCCCTTTTTCGTGGCCAAATATTCTTTTTTTCCCCAGTTTTTTAGCCCATCTTCCATTTCCATCCATAATTATTGCTACATGTTTGGGCTGCTTTTCTTTTGCAAGATCCTTCATTAAGATTCCATGATCTCCTTTTCTTTTTGATGGAATATTTCCTCTGATTTTGCTTCATGATTTTTCAACACTTCTTGAATTTCTTCTTCGATTTTTTTAGCTTCATCTTCAGGAATATCCCCATTTTCTTTGAGTTCTTTTACTTTTTTAATATCATCTCTCCTGATATTTCTTAAAGCAATTTTTGTATCTTCCATCATATCTTTAGCATGTTTAACCCATTTTCTTCTATCTTCAACTGTTGGCGATGGAAAATTTACTCTTACGACGGTTCCGTCATTGATTGCGTGAAGTCCCAAATCAGATGAATTTATAGTTTTTTCTATTTTTTCTAACAAACTTTTGTCCCATGGTTGGATTGAAACGCTTCTGTCTTCTCCAACGTTTACCGTGGCTGTTTGATTAATTGGAGTTGGTGCTCCGTAATAGTCAACGACTAATTCTTCAAATAATGATGCTGAAGGTCTTCCCGTTCTTAATTTTCTCAATTCTTCTTTGTAATGTTGTACTGTTTTATCCATTTTATTGTCCGCTTCTGTAACATAAGAGCTTTTTCTTGCCATTATAAATCCACCTCCGTATGTATAATTATTCATTATATTATATCATAAATGGCTATTTTCATTGTAATAAAAATATTCAAAAATTAAATAAAAAATTAAACAGTCAAGTTATTTCATTTACTAAATAATTATAACCATTTATTAACAATTATGTGATAGAATAAATTTTGTGAATTTGGCCTATAATTAGATAAAAATGGCTTGAGGAGGAATCAAATTGAATCTAAAAAATTACGTAAGAGATATTCCAGATTTTCCAAAAGAAGGTATAGTATTCAAAGATATCACACCGGCTCTAAAAAGTCCTGAAGCTTTTAAATATACTATAGATAGCTTCCAAGAGCTTGTAAAAGACTGGGATTTTGACGCAATTATTGGACCTGAATCAAGAGGGTTTATATATTCAACACCAATGGCATACAATTTAAATAAACCTTTCATACCTGTTAGAAAACCAGGAAAACTACCAGCCGAAACGATAAGTTTTTCTTATGACCTCGAATATGGTAGCGGTATTTTAGAAATGCATAAAGACGCAATATCTAAAGGAGATAAAGTCATAATAGTTGATGATATTCTCGCAACAGGTGGAACAACAGAAGCTATTATTAAATTAGTTGAAAAAGCAGGTGGAAAAGTAGTTGGTGCATTATTTTTAGCTGAGTTGACTTCTTTAAATCCAAGAGAAAAATTAACAGAAATTAAAGTCGAAAGTTTGATAAAATACTAAAATAATTTTTTAGAAATATAGTTCTTGAGGAGGAATTATTTTGAAAGGTATTGAATTTGATTTTTCAAATTTATTTGAACCAAATGTGAAAAACGGAATTAAAGAAGAAGAAATAAACGAAAAAAAAGATCAAGTAAAACAAATAATAAATGAAGTTTTAGAAGAAAAACCGGGATTTTTAGAAGTTCCATACACGAGAAAATGGGTAGACAGGGTGTTAGACCTCAAAAGTTGGGTACAATCTTTTGATGCAGTAGTAATTCTTGGCATTGGTGGTTCAGCACTGGGGAATTTAGCTCTTCAATCTTCTTTAAATCCTTTGAATTACAATACATTGGGGGAAGACAAGAGAAAAACTCCAAAAATTTATGTAATAGACAACGTAGACCCGGATTACATTGCTTCAATTTTGGATAGTATAGATGTCAGCAAAACTTTGTTCAACGTTATATCCAAATCTGGAACAACAGCAGAAGCAATGACAAATTATATGATAGTAAGGGGTATTATTGAATCATACGGGTTAAAAGGAAAAGAGCATCTTCTTTTTACAACGGACCCAGAAAAAGGTGTTTTGAGAGAAATAGCCAATGAAGAAGGAATAAAAACTCTTGAAATTCCTCCAACGGTTGGAGGAAGGTTTACTGTATTAACACCAGTCGGACTTTTATCCGCTGTTGCAGGAGGAATAGATATAATAGATCTTGTTAATGGTGCAAAAGATATGTGTGAAAAAGTTAAAAATGATGATGTTTGGGAAAATCCTGCAGCATTAAATGCTTTAATTCATTACATATATTACAACAAAGGATACAACATTTCTGTTATGGTGCCATATTCAAACAGACTTTTCCTATTAGCTGATTGGTACAGACAGCTTTGGGCAGAGAGTTTGGGAAAAAGAACTGATATAGACGGAAAAGAAGTTTTCGTTGGGCAAACTCCTGTAAAAGCACTTGGAGCTACAGACCAACACTCACAATTTCAACTTTACAACGAAGGGCCTTTTGATAAAGTCGTGACTTTCTTAAAATTGGAAAATTTTGATAGAGAAATAACCATCCCACATATTCACGACGACATACCAGCGTTGAAATATCTTGGTGGAAAAAAGGTTTCCGATCTCTTGAACACAGAATTGGCAGGTACAGAATATGCTTTAGTTGAACACAATAGGCCAAATATGAAAGTAATTTTTCCAGAAATAAATCCATACAACATTGGGCAATTCTTTTTTGCATACGAATTTCAAACAGCAGTAATGGGAAAACTCCTTGATATAAACGCATATAATCAACCAGGTGTTGAACTTGGTAAAAACGTTACATATGCTCTAATGGGCAGGGAAGGACACGAAGAAATTGCAAAAGAAGTAAAAGATAAATTAAAAGGGAAAAAAGAAATTAAATTATGATTTTAGGAATAGTCGGTAAAGCAGGTTCTGGAAAATCATATGTTTCAAAACTATTAAAAGAAAATTTTAAAAATTCAATTGTAATAGACGTAGATAGGGTAGGACATTATGTTCTTACCCTATTTCATGTTAAAGAAAAATTAAAAGACATATTTGGCCAAGAAATTTTTGATAAAAATAACGAAATAGATAGAAAAAAGTTAGGTGAAATAGTATTTAGTGATGAATCTAAACTTGAAAAACTTAATGAAATTGTTCATTCTGAAATTTATAAAGAAATAGAAAAAAAAGTTAAAATTTACTTAAAAAAATATGATATAATTGTTTTGGATGCAGCAATGCTCTTTAAAATTGGATTGGACAAAATGTGTCATAAAATAATATTAGTAGATGCTTCTGAAGATTTAAGGTATAAAAGATTAGTTAAAAAAAGAAACATAACCAAAGAAAAAGCTAAAAATATGATACAATCACAAAAAAATTTAAAATTTGATTACTATGATAAAAAAATAACAGCAAATGATAACCCTGAAGAAATTATAGAAGCGCTTGAAAATTTAATAAATTATTAGGACACTTAAGTGTCCATTTTTTTACCTTAAAAATTCTCAGGAGGTGTACTAAAGTGAAAAAACTTTTAACAGTTTTTCTTGCTGTATTAGTTATTGGATTGGCTTTTTCAGAAGCAATTACCATTGAATTTTGGCATTCAATGGGTGGAGGACAAGGTGAAACTCTTGCGGCTTTAGTTGAAAATTTCAACAAAACTAATCCTGACATTCAAGTAGAACCAATTTACGTTGGTGGGTACTCAGATTTAAATAGAAAATTATTATCTACTATCACAGCAGCAAAAGAAGGATCGGCAAGCGACCTTCCAGCAGTTACACAAGCATACGGTAACTGGATTGCAAAATACTTATATTCTGACGTTATAGAACCATTGAATCCATACATAGAAAACGACCCACAAATGAAAAGAGTTTGGGACGAAGAAATATACGAAGTTTTTAAAGAAGGCTCAACATGGGGAGATACAATTTACTCAATTCCATTTAACAAATCAGTTTATGTTTACTACTACAATACAGACTTATTTGACTTATATGGAGTTACACCGCCAGAAACAATGGGCGAATTTATGGAAATAACGAAATACTTAACTGAAGATTTAGACGGAGATGGAAGAACTGATCAATACGGTATTGGTGCGAGAACTTTTATTGATGATTTCCAAATTTTCTTATTCGCATACAATGGTGAAATCTTAGAATACGTTGCAGACGGAAAATACAGAGTTTCTTTAGATAGAGAAACTACTAAAAAAGCTTTATCCGATATAATGGAACTTAAAAAAGGCGGTTACGGTTCATTCGGAACAGGTTATTTGGATGGAATATTTGGTTCAGGAGAAATAGCAGCATACATGGGAACAATCGCTGGAAAATCATATGTTGAAAGATCATCACAAGGTAAACACGGTTGGTCATGGGCAGCTCTTCCATCTGTAGACGGAGTTCCTCATTCGCCAATTGCTGGAACAGATATAGCAATGTTTAATTGGATAACAGATGCACAAAAAGACGCTGCATACAGATTCATTAAATACTTATTAGATCCAGTTAACATGGCTTTCTGGGGAATTAACACAGGATATTTACCTGTAAGAAGAGATGTTAGCGAAACAAAACAATGGCAAGAATATATAGCTTCAGACGAAAAAGCAGTTATCGCACAAGAAACATTGGAAACAGCTATTGCTGATCCAAAACCAGCGGCTTGGAACGATATTAGAAACGAAATTTCTACAATTTTTGCTAACTTTATAAGTGAACAAATTACGGCTGATCAATTCTATGACAGGGCGGTAAAATCTTGTGAAACATTATTAGAAGAAAACAACGAATTAGCTAAATAAATTATAAATAAATGATGGGCTTACACGATTAGTGTAAGCCCATTTTTTTAGAAAATAAAATATAGTAAAGATTTTAATTATTTAAGTGCTTTTTCTATGAATATAAATATTTGTTTTGGTATAATTAAAAAGAAACCTATAAAAAGGAGATATCTTAAATGTCAGAATACAAAAGACCAAAATTTTTATCAATCATGATTGGTGTAGAAATGATCAGATTTATGGTGACTCTTATCTATTATGTCGTTTATAGTGTTACAGAAACTAATATTATGTCAATAGCATTAGTTTTCAACCTTTTGTTGTGGGTTGTTTCGCTTTCCGGTATGTGGATGATGAAAAGATGGAGTGTCATTATATACATAACCATGCAGATTTATTTTGTTTATAACGCGATAATAGCTGGAGGACACAATATAACAAACTATCTAATTTTCATCTTTCCAGCTATATTAATATACCTTGGGTTCAAAAACTATAAATATATGAATTAATAAATACGGGGAGGTATGGGATAATGTTCAAATTTAAAGAAATAGAGGATATTGTAGAATTTTCTGAAATAGCGAGCTTTTCTTTTAGCGTTCCTTATGAAGAAAAAGATAGCTTGTTGAAAGAATTGTCAGAACTTCAAAAATCTGGAGAAAAATTCTTTGGTATATTTGAAAATAAAAAGCTTATATCCGGACTAGTTTTGAGAGATTATACCATGAAAATGAGAGACAACATGGTGAAAATGGGTGGAATAGCTTTTGTTTGTTCAAGAAATGATTCCAGAGGTAAAAGATCAATAAAATTCCTAATGGAAAGAACTGTTGAATATATGAATAAAAATGATTATATTGTATCAGCGCTTTATCCATTTAGCCTGGAGTTTTACAGAAAATATGGATGGGAAATGTTTCAAAATTCAAAAATTTTCAAAATTTCAACAGGCGAAATAATAAAATCGAAACTGAATGAAGATTATGGGTACGAGGAAGTTAGCGTTATCACAGAAGACATTCAAGACTTTTACAACAAATATGCAGCTAAAAATCACAACTTTTGTCTAAAAAGCAGACAATCTTGGGATAATTTTATGATGTTCAAATGGAACCGTCAGATTGACCGAGGAGTTATAAAATTCTCTCATAAAGATGAAATGAGAGGACTGATCATGTACTCATATTCAAAAGATGACAAAGGAAAATCTATTTATACAATATTTAATTTTATATATGAAGACATAAACACAAAAAGGCTTATGTTCAATTATTTAGCCAGCTTGAGTAAACAGATAAGTGAGGTATACGTTTTCTTACCAAATGATTTTGTTCTTTGGCCACATGTAAACGAGAGATATAAAACAGAAGAAGGCCTTGTTAGCCCTATGATCAGAATTATAGACATAGACAAATTAAATGGATTGAAAACAAAAGGCCCAGACATGAACGTAAATATTGAAATAGAAGACAAACAAGCGGAATGGAACAATGGAATATTCAACTTAAAAGTAATAGACGGAGAAATTCAAATAACAGGTGCAGAAGAAGCGGATATAACAATGAATATCGGAACTTTTAGTTCTATTATTTCTGGGTTTACGAATATAGAAGAAATGCTCGATTCAGGAAAAGCTACTATAATAGACAATTACAATGGGACGGATCTCGAAAAATATACAACATTTTTAAACGAATTCTTTTGATAAAAAAACCCCTTGAAAAAATTCAAGGGGTTATTTTTATTTGATTCCATCACTACAACATTCAGAGCATGCCACTACTCTCCATTTTTTATGTTTTCTTTTTGCATCTCTGTAAGCGTCATTATATCCATAAAAATAGCCTAAATCCTCTAAAGTATCAATTTCTGGAAAAATAGAGCATTCGTCTTCATGTATGGTGTGTTCACCATTTTCGTTAGCATGGGTCGTTACGTAATAATGTTTCAATTGAACACCTCTTTTGTGAAACTAAATTTTTGAAACCTTCATATTAATTGCCATTCCGTCTTTATCTCTAAATCCCAAAATACTATCTTTTGGCACTCCTAAAAAGTCTTTTCCATACATATCATAAACATTTGAGCTAATATTTAATTGTGGTAATCTACCTTTAATTTCTCCATCTTCGTATAAATAAGAAAGTTGAACAGGGCTTGCGTATTTTCCGTCTGCTGTGAAATCTCCTCCACCTGCTTCTATAACGATTACTGTTTTTTTGCTATCCAAAATTTCTTTTGCTGTTTTTTGTGATGGTTCAACTACAAAAGTTTCATAACTGAGATTTGGTACTGAATCAAAATCTCCGTCTGCAGAACCAGTTAATTCCAGGTCAAACATTTCAGAGGTTTTTTTATCTGTATAAACTCTTTTTAAAACTCCATTTTCAATTAAGGGAATGGTAAAATTTTCTTGGTAAGTTCCTTCGTTATCAAAAAAATGTTTAATAACTTCATAATTTTCGTAGCTTGCAGATTGCAAAAGCGTAAAATCATCAGAGAACAGTTTTTCCCCTATTTTATCCGAAAATAAAGAGCTTTTAGTTCCATAAACCATACCGTGTAAATCTCTTATAAACTTCATCAAAGGACCTGTTGAATCCATAGTCAAAAACACAACAGGGTATTCGCCATCCTCAAAATCTAACTCATTGTTGTAATTATCCAGCATCATATCTGCCATTTTTTCAATTCTTTTAGTATCAAAAACTATGTCCTCATCTCCGAAAAAACCATCCATAATATTCTTGGAATCTTTGTGTTTAAATACAATTCCAGTTTCATAATAGTTCAATTCAGAAACGAGTTCTGTATTTTCATCATTTCTTAAAAATTTAACGCTTTTTGTTTTAGAAATACTATTTGAAAATGTGAAATCAGGATGTTTTTTATTCAAGCTTTCCAACATTTCTTTTGTTTTTTTCAGAAACACATCATCTGATATCAAATCTTGTCCTATAGAAGAAGTTTTATATCGATTTTTTGTGATTTCATAAGGATATGGTATTTTATTATCCAGGGCTTTAACAGCCTTTTCTTTCAAATCTTCTTCGTCTATTTCACCAAGACTGCCGGCAATACCTATAAAACCATCTTTATATATTCTAAAAGCATTTTTTTGAATGTCTTTCTTTCTCAAAGAAGAAATCTTTGAATTAGCAAGTTTAATACTGAATTCTTCTTTATTTATTTGAAAAATTTCTTTATTCATAATATTTTTCCTCCTTCATTGCACATTGAGATTTCTAACTCTTACATAAGGTCCACCAAAACCAACTGGCAATGGGAATTGTTCCATCTTTCCACAGCCTCCCAAAGTAAAAGAAAGAATCTCTAATTTATCAGATAATCCATCTATTTCATTCAGAGTTTCAAAAACATTTCCTGTAACAACAGAAATTTTAACTGGCTTATCTATCTTTCCATTTTTTATGTAATAAGCCATTCTTGGGGCAATTGTGAAAGTAGACATACCAGAACCATGTGAAATAGTGTCTATTAAAATTCCTTCATCAATTTCTGAAATTAACTTATCAAAGGGTTTATCTCCAGCTTTAATATAAGTGTTGGTCATTCTAACAATCGGTTCAAATTCGAAATTAATGGCTCTTGCATTTCCTGTCAATTCTTCGTTCATATCCACAGCTGTTTCAACAGAATGCAACCTACCTGCTAATTTCCCTTCTTTAATAAGAAAAGTCTCCTGTGCACGAGTACCCTCATCATCAAAAGGGACAAAGCCATTTCCCTGTAAGTTCCCGTCGTCTACAATATTCAAAATATCGCTTCCAACTTTTTTGCCAATTTTCCATTCTTTTCTCATAGTTTCATCACCAATCATAAAATCTGATTCAGACTTATGCCCAAAGCTCTCGTGGGCAAAAACTCCAGCAGCGAGAGGAGATAAAACTACAGTATATTTTCCTGGTTCAACATTAACAGCATTTTTAAGAAAGTGAATTGATTTATCCAATTTTTCTTTCATTTTGTCTCTTTTATTTTTGATAGATTCAAAAACATTTGCTGAAACGTCAAAACCCTCGTCAAATCTTTCGTCTCCATCTGCAAGTTGCCATGAAATTCTGTATCCAACTTTTTGGTAATCAAAGAAAAGTCTGCTTCCTTTGCTGGAGAAAAAACTTTTTCTAACATTCAAATCAACGTAATTAGCTTTCCACATTTTAACATACTCGCATTCTTTTACAAGGTCAAAATAATCTGAAATAACATCGAATTTTTTCTCTAAATCGATATTTCTAACATTCTCATCTTCTTGAAACTTATAAAATTCACCTTCATTAACCTGGAATTTTTTCACAATTGGATTATCTATAATATCGTCGTTGATATCTGCCATTTCAGATAATATATCAATTTCATTTTGAATGCTGCTTACATCGGTTGTAGAAGAATAAAACCACCTATTACCATCAAAAAGTCTGATGAAAGCAGCTTCATACTCTTTTTCTTTCTTCTCATCCAAGTTATCGTTAGTTACACTGATAGCTGTTTCAAAAACATTTTCTATTCTCACATCAGTGTAAAAACCTTTAGGAAATCTGTACATATTCCTTCCCCCTTTTAAATTTTAATAACCCAGTTACTTCTATTTTACCATAACAAATTTGTTATAAAAATTGCTTAAATAATTTATATTTGAAAAGAAGAAATCAAAGATTTCTGTTGCAAATCATAATTTTTTATTAATTCAAAATTAAACCAAAACGCTATATATCTATACAGTATTAACTTACGCCTATATTGATAATTATTTCACTTGTTATATAGTGAAAAATTTCATTAAGTTTTAACGGTAATCATGTTTATTAGTTAATATTTTCACTATATAATGATAATGGAAGATAAATAAAGCTGAACACAAATAATTGGTTATAAATCGATATAACCACAATCTCTTTGGGAGGTAATCATATGAGTATTCAAAAAGTTAAAACTATCGAAGATTTGGAAAGAGTGATACAAAAAGCGAAATCAGCTCAAAAAGAGTATTCAACATTTAATCAAGAAAAAGTAGATGAAATATTCAGAAGAGCTTCCATATCAGCAAATTCATATAGAATATGGCTTGCAAAAGAAGCTGTAAAAGAGACAAAAATGGGTATAGTTGAAGATAAAGTTATTAAAAACCATTTTTCAGCAGAATATATTTTCAATAAATATAAAGATGAAAAAACTTGTGGAATTATAGACGAGGACAAGACTTTTGGGATAAAGAGGGTAGCTGAACCGATAGGGATTATTGGAGGTATTATACCTACAACTAACCCAACATCAACAACTATTTTCAAATCTTTGCTTTCATTAAAGACAAGAAACGCGATAATCTTTTCTCCCCATCCGAAAGCAAAGAAAAGCACTGTGGCTGCTGCAAGAGTAATACTCGAAGCAGCAATAGCCTCTGGTGCACCAGAAGGTATCATTGGTTGGATTGACGAACCTTCAATTGAACTGAGTCAGTATCTTATGAAACATGACGATATAAACCTAATACTTGCAACAGGTGGCCCTGGAATGGTTAAAGCAGCTTATTCTTCTGGAAAACCAGCGATAGGTGTTGGAGCTGGTAACACTCCTGCGGTAATAGATGAAACAGCACATTTGAAAATGGCGGTAAACTCAATTTTGATGAGTAAAACTTTTGATAACGGCATGATCTGTGCTTCTGAACAATCTGTAATTGTAGTGGACAAAGTTTATGAAGAAGTAAAAAAAGAGTTTCTTGAGAGAGGGGCTTACATTTTAAACAAAAAAGAAAAAGAAGCAGTGGGAAAAATACTTTTGAAAAATGGTCATTTAAATCCAGCAATAGTTGGACAACCTGCACATGAAATTGCAAAGATGGCCGGAGTCAAAGTTCCAAAAGAAGCAAAAGTATTGATAGGTGAGGTATCTAAAATTGGAGAAGATGAACCTTTTGCCTATGAAAAACTATCTCCAACATTGGCGATGTATAAAGCTGAAGATTTTGAAAATGGTGTTGAAAAAGCAGTTAAATTAGTCGAATTTGGGGGAATGGGTCATACATCTGTTCTTTACACTGATCAATATAATCAAGACAGAGTGGAATATTTCGGCATGAAGTTAAAAACGGGTAGGGTACTTATGAACATGCCTTCTTCACAAGGCGCAATTGGTGATATTTACAATTTCAAACTCGAACCATCATTAACCCTTGGTTGTGGTTCTTGGGGTGGAAACTCTGTCAGTGAAAACGTAGGAGTAAAACATCTTATGAATATAAAAACAGTAGCTGAAAGAAGGGAAAATATGCTTTGGTTTAAAGTTCCTCCAAAAATGTATTTTAAATATGGTTGTTTGCCTTTGGCATTACATGAGTTAGAAAATAAAAAGAGAGCTTTTATTGTTACTGATAAATTCTTATTTGATTCTGGATATTCTGAAAAAGTCACATCTATTCTAGAAAACATGGGGATAGATACAGAAGTTTTCTTTGATGTTGAACCAGATCCATCACTTAACACTGTGAACAAAGGAGTAAACATAATGAACACTTTTCAACCAGATGTGATAATAGCTCTTGGTGGAGGCTCTCCAATGGATGCTGCGAAAATTATGTGGCTCATGTACGAACATCCAGAAGTTAAATTCGAGGGACTAGCTTTAAGATTCATGGATATAAGAAAAAGAGTTTACAAATTTCCAGAATTGGGTAAAAAGGCATCTATGGTTGCCATTCCTACTACATCTGGAACAGGTTCAGAAGTAACTCCATTTGCAGTTGTAACAGACAATAAAACTGGAATAAAATATCCAATTGCGGATTACGAACTAACTCCAAACATGGCAATAATAGATCCAGAATTGGTTATGAGTATGCCAAAGAGTTTAACTGCAAACTCTGGTATAGATGCCCTTGTTCATGCGATAGAGGCCTATGTTTCTGTTTTTGCAAGTGAATATACTAATGGTTTGTCTTTAGAAGCAATAAGGCTAATCTTCAAATATTTAAAAAGATCATACGATAATGGAGCAGAAGATCAAAAAGCTAGAGAAAAAATTCATCAAGCTTCTACAATGGCGGGAATGGCTTTTGCAAATGCATTTTTAGGAATTTGTCACTCAATGGCACATAAATTAGGAAGTGCTTTTCACATTCCACACGGTTTGGCGAATGCTTTATTGATAAATGAAGTAATAAAGTACAATTCTTCAGATAACCCAATAAAACAAACAGCTTTTCCCCAATATAAATATCCATTGGCTAAATCAAGATATGCAAAAATAGCGGATCATTTGAAATTACCAGGAAAAAATGATGAAGAAAAGATAGAAAATCTAATTAATGAAATAGAAAAATTGAAAAAAGATATAGGAATACCAAAATCAATAGAAAAAGCCGGGGTAGACAAAAAGGATTTCTACGCAAAATTAGACGAAATGTCTGAAAATGCTTTCGATGACCAGTGTACATCGACAAATCCAAGATATCCTTTGATCTCTGAAATAAAAGATATATATATTAAAAGTTTTGAGGGTAAATGATATAGGCTAACATGTAAAAATGGTTGGGAAAATTCCCAACCATTTTTATACTATAAAATCAAATATTTTTTCGATTTGATATTCATTTTCAATGAAGACTTTTAAAACTTCTGGATTAAAGTGTTCTGGGTTTGTTTTATTGTCGCCTTTTGTGATGATTTCAAAAGCTTCTTTATGAGTCAGTGCAGATTTATAACTTCTTTTAGAACGAAGAGCATCATAAACATCTACCAAAGCTACAATAGAAGCTTCTAAAGGAATTTTATCTCCCTTTAAACCATAAGGATAACCAGAACCGTCATATTTTTCATGGTGATAAAGTGCAATTTTTTTTGCTATATCAAAGTATGGATCATCTAATATTTTAGCTCCAAAAATAGTGTGTTTTTTCATCAAATCCCACTCGGCATCATTCAAATTGCCAGGTTTATTCAAAATTTCGCTCGGAATGAAAATCTTTCCTATATCGTGTAGTGGTGCAAAAGTTTTAATGTTAAAAACTTGTTCTTTATCCAAATTTAGTTTTTGAGCTATAAATGCTGCAAGTTCCCCCACTCTAAAAATATGTTTTCCTGTAGCATCGTCATGAGCTTCTGAAATAATTGCGAGTTTGCTTGCAAAATTTACGTAGGCATTTCTTGTTTTATCTATTTCAAGTTTGTTTTTTATATAATTTTCAGCAAGTTTTGTAAAAGCTCTAAACACCTCTATTGAATTTTTGTTAAAATGAGTAGGGCTATTAGAATCGATATCTAAAGCAAAATTGAGTCTTTTGTCATTGTCCAAATAAATAGTAACGATCATAGATTCTTTGATATCTTTTGTTGCTTCACGAACACTTTCGGCAATATCAGGCGGTAATTTAGTTCTATTTTCATTAATTATATCTATTATTACGATATTTTTTGAGTTTATCATATATTTTTTCTTCAAAGGAATTGCCTTTAGCTTTTCTAAATCATGTCCAACTGTTGAAACAAATTTCCACTTTCCATCATATCCCAAAGAAACAGACCCATAGTCAGCTTCTGGAATTATCTGAATAGCTGTGTTTATGAGTTTTGTGTAGTAATCTTCATCTGTAATATATTTTTTATCAATGTTGGATACAATTGCAATCAAATCATTTAGTTCTTTATTCTTTTCTTCAATATTTTTGTAAAGGTCTTCTAATTCTTCGTTTTGGGATTCAAGTTCTTCGTTCATTGCAGTCATTTCTTCGTTTGAAGCGATTAGATCTTTTTTTTGATCTTGTATTTGTTTTAATAAAATATTTCTTTTTCTAAGATCTAATCTAACAACAATTCCGTAAGTCAATATAAAAATAAAAACTCCTAAAGTTGTCCAAACTAACCATGAATACCTTTCGTAAAAACTTGGTTCTTGATTTATAATCTTTGAATTTTCTGGCAATTGTTTTTTGCTAATTCCAAATTTTTTCATAACTCTCGCATTAAAAACATAACTTGGTTCAGATAAATTTATTTGTTCCATACTATCAAAAAAGCTGGGATTCTCTAAAATATTGAGTGCATATTTAGCGACATTTTGCCCATGAACGGCCCCCTCAGTGATCATACCACCCAAAACATCATACTCAAAATAAAAATCCCAAGAGGTAAAGATAGGGCGAGAAGAACTTTCAGACAACATCTCTGCTATAGATTCAAGAGAATAAAAATTTCCCAGTCTATCCTTGTTATACATGAGGAGATAAACTTGTTCATTTTCTTTTAGATTCGAAACTTCAGATAAAAGTTCATTAATAACCAAATCCTCAAGAAAAACATATTCTATTTCAGGGGAATTTGCCTTAGTTTTCAAAATTTGGTATCTCAAAATTTCATTGGTATTTGTTTTGTTGTCTATAATAAAATAAATCTTTTCTGTGTTTGGATAGATTTTTTTTATTGATTGAACAGTAGAATTTATATCGATATCTTCAACTATTCCTTTAAAATTTGGGTATTTTTCAAAGTCGTAGTAAGAAGCCTCGTTAACTCCTGCAAACAAAACAGGAACATCACCAAAAAGATCGTTTCTTTGTGAAAACAAGAATCTCAAGGCATTGTCATCAAAAGAAATAATAAGGTCAATATCGATATTTCTATATTTTTCCTTTAAATAGTTTAAAACTGTATAATATTGTCTTTCATATGAATTTCTCTTTGTATCCAGGTATTCAATATACAAATTATAATCTGTGTTGTCTTTCATTATTGAAAGAAATCCTCTATTTATTTCATCTACCCACTTATAAGAAGTGTGATATGAATGTAAGACTAAAATATTTGATTTTTCAGAAAAAGAAAAAATGAACAATAATAAGAATAATAGTAGAACCCCTGTTTTTTTCATAACATTTCACCTTCAAGTATTATTAATATAATTATATCATTAAAATCTAAAATTTAATAATTATAAGCGTATTTAGTTAAGAGTTAATTAAGATTTTAAAATTTTTTTCAAAATGGGCATCGTCCACTGAAGTCCTTTTTTTTGGTCCCCTTACCCTTTTTCCAGCACGAACATTCTTTTTGACCATGTGTCTTTGCATCATTAGTGCATCAATATTGTATTCGTTTAAAATCTTTCCGTTAAAAGTAATAACTCTCGCCTTTTTTGCAAGAGCCATAGAAGCAAGGCCATAATCAGAAGAAACTACAACATCTCCATCCTCTACTTGATTAACAAGTCTAAAATCTGCTACATCTGGACCTTTTGCGACTTGTATGACCTCTGCATAATCAGATTTTAAAACGTGTGATTCATCAATAAACATCAAAACTTTCAAGTTATTTTCCTTTGCTATTTTTATAATAATATCTTTAACAGGACAAGCGTCTGCATCTACTAATATTTTCATGTTATACTCCTTTGATATAGATATAAATTACAGCTGTCATTCTGAGCGACGATTTTTGGAGTCGAAGAATCT